>DASSYG010000149.1:0-6321 GCA_035703405.1 Acidimicrobiales bacterium
CGGGGCGCACTCGGCCGGCATCGGTCCGCTGCCGTGGCTCCCGGCCATCCCCGCCACGCTCGCCGCCGACGAGCAGTGGGGTCCGTACCTGTCCCGCCGCGCGGAGCTGGTCTCCGATCTCGCGGCGCAGGTCGCGACCCAGGCCGGCGAATACACGCCCGAGAACGCGCCGATGTGGGCGCGCCCGCTCCTCGACACCGACGGTGTCCTGCTCCGCGATCTCGCGGTCTGGCGGGCATCCCACGAGGTCGACGACGCGGACCGCAGGCCCACCGGTCCCGATCAATACGTCGCAGCGTCCCGGCGCCACCAGCGGCGTCTCGACACCCGAGCAACCGCAATCCTGGGGGATCCGAACGCCGCGGCGTCGCGCTGGCGCGCGCTCGCCGAGTCCGTCGAACCCCGGCTACTCAAGGACCCGTTCTGGCCCGAGCTCGCCGACCGCCTCGCCGCTGTGCGACGCACCGGTGTCGATGTGCACGGCCTCGTCCGCCGCGGCGTCGCCGACCGACCGCTGCCCACCGACCTACCAGCCGCCGCCTTGTGGTGGCGACTGTCCGGGGAACTGTCGCGCACTACCTCCGATGCCGCGGCGGCGGTGGACCGCACCCCCAGTTGGGGCGCGACCTTGTCCGAAGTCCTCGGATCGGGCGGCGCCGAGGCATTGTCGGCGGATCCGGTGTGGAACAAACTTGTCGCCGTCATCGACGCGGCTGATCCGGCCGACTGGACTGCCCATGATCTGCTCACCGTGGCCCACGACCTCGCAGTCGAGGGGCAGGACGGGGAGACGCTCGACACCCGCGCGCTCGCCACTGCCTTGCCGTGGCGAGTCGAAGCGGTCCTCGCACACACCGCCGCTGTCCCCGGCGAGGGTGCGATCGAGCCTGTCTCCCCCGAGATTGAAGAGGAAGTCGCCTCACTTGCGGGAGCGTGGATCGTCGAGCAGCGGGCTCCCGACGCGCACGTGCCCTCGCGCACCCGCAGCGTCCGGCCCCTCGAATCGACATCCCCTTCACTCGAATCGGAGCGCCGCACCTCCACGTCCGAGATCTCGGTACCGAGCGACTTGGAGGAGCCGCCGGACCTGGATCTGCCCCCGCCTCCGGACGTGGAGTTCGACCAGCCGGTCGACGTCGCCGACCGCGACGCCTGGGCCGCAGGTCTGCTCGCGACCGCCCGGGCGACGCCGGATCGATACACCGAGCTGTCCCTGATCGAGCGCCTCGACCGTCTCAACCGCGATCTCGCCGCGGCGCAGCGACGACTCGATTCGCTGTGGCAGGCCACGCTCGACGGCACCACCGAGCACCTCGCCGCCGCCCTGCCGATGCTGACCGATATGCAGCGCCGAGTTGACGAGCAGCGCCCGTACGCTGCGGACGCCGCCGACGCGCATCGTGGATGGACCGACGAGTCCCGCGAGGCAGAGGCCGCGGCGAACACCGTCGCCCGTCTGGCCGAGCAAGCGCGCACCGCGCGGGCGGCCGGCGACAACGACCAGGCAGCGGCGCTCGATGCCGATCACGCGCTGGCAGCGATGGTCGCTGATGCGGCGGCCACCGCCGCATCAGCGGCGAAGGCGGACCACGACGCGGCCGAACAGCGTCTGGTCGAGATGGCCGGGGGCGCCGCGAACATCGTTTCCTCCACCGACGTCGAGATCGCCAGGCTCGAGGCCGAGGAACGCGACCTGCGCGCCTTCGCCGAGGCTCGTCGCGATGTGGAACAGCTCAGCGGTGCGGTCAGCCGTGCTGAATCGGTCATTGCGCGCGCGTACGCAGAGACCGCCCCCATCGTTCCTGGTGACGGTCCGGCACCGCACGTCGCACGAGCCGCTGCCGCGACCCGGACCCTCGACCGTCCAGCCGAGACCCGCCAGCAGCCCACGCCGCAGCGTGACCTCGACCACCAACTGCCGAAGGTGGGCCGCGGTGACACGGTCGAGCAACCACAGACGCACCGCGCTGCGGTGAGCGAGCCGACCGCAGCGCGGACCATCGACGAGGTCACCGCACGGATCAAGAAGGCCGACAAAGTCGCCGCGATCCCGACGGCCGAGCTCAAGTCGAAGATCAAGCAGGCGATGCTCACTCAGCGGATGAACCCGACCGCCGCAGGCCGCGCCGGCATCGAGAAGTACCGCGCCGAGTTGCAGCGCCGCGCCCAGCTTCCCGCCGCCGAACGAACGGTCGAAGATGCTGCACGGCAACGCATCAACGAGAAGAAGGCTCGCACCGAACCGGGCCGAGATGCCCACAACTCTGGCCCGCGTCGCGACCGTGACCGTGGCCTGGACCGCTGACCGGCCGAGACGAAGGAGGCATGAAACGATGCACAAAAACGCGAACGGCCGCAGCGGGGACGCTCACCACGGTCGGTGGTGCGTGGGCAGATTCATCGGCGTAGCCGACCGACATGGGGAGGGTTATGGCCCGGCAGAACGACGACCAGAGATCACTGTTTACGTTCGGGGAGGAAGACAACGATGGAAGAACAAGGCAACGCCGATCTGAAGATCCAGACCGAGGTGTCTCGGATCTGGGGCGAGTGGGTAGGGATGGACCCCGACCTGACACCGGAGCAGCGCCAGAGCCTGATCTGGAAAGAAGCCGCGCGGCTGACGCAGATGGTGGAGGAAGCAGTCGGGGAAGGGGGCCACGGAGGTCTGCTGGACCAGTGGCGAGCGAAGAACCCCGGCCTGACACCCGACTATCAGACGGTGGTCTCGGCGATGCGGCAGGCGTGGGAGCGGGAGAGCTCGCGGGTGCTGGAAGCGGAGCTGTACTCACAGGTGACCGACGAGGTGTACCAGCGGGTGACCCACGCACAGGAGCTGGTCGAGCAGGAGAGCCAACAGCTGGTGGAGCGGGCACGCGACTCGCGGGACCCGGATCGCTGGAAGACGCCGTGGGTGGATCCGTCGCAGTTGGCGGAGAAGATCGTCGACCGGGTCTGGCCGGGGCAGTCGGGACGGTTCCTGGTCCTGGCCTGGTCGCTGATCCAGCAGCGACTGGAGGACAACCAGCGGACACCGGACAGCAGGCACGACCCACTGGCGGACGAGCTGGGAGCGTTGATCGAGGTCGAGATGCGGGAGCATCCGACGACGACCCCGTTCTGACCCTCCGGGCGCAGTGGGCGCGCGCACACACCTCCCGCAAGGAAGCACTGCGCCGCGGTACCACCGTCCGCAAGCACCTCGACGCCGCAACTCGAGCCCTCGAGCGCGCCCGAGCGCAACACAACGCCGCCGGGATCGAGACACTTACCCAGCGGATATCCGATCTGTCGGACAAGCGCACTCGCCTACTGGCCGAGTACGAGCAGGCTGCGGCCACCGAGGGGCGCTTGCGCAGCGAACTGATCGGCGCAGGCGTCGACCCGACCACCGTCGAGTCTGCACTGGCCAGTCGTATCGACCGTGTCCGCACCCGGCCGGAGCGGACGTGGGTCGACGACCCCGCCACCGAGCGTCAGATCGGCACCTTGCGTCGGATGATCGAGCACCGCGGCCTGCCCGACGAGCTGCTCGACGCCCGGATGACCAAGGGCGAGGCGGACAAGGCGATCAAGGCCCTGATCGCCGGTGACACCGAGGTGCCGACCCCTCGAGCCATCACCGAGCCGGACCCGGTCACCGCCGTCGTCGACGGCATGGCCGCCGCCGCTCACGCTGCTGCCGCCCGGGACCAGGTCTTCGCAGCGATCCAGGGCGATCCCGAGATCGCCGTGGCAGCATCCAGCCCGGTCAACATTTACGACCAGTTCCGGGACTGGGCCCTCCAGAAGATCGCCGACCGTGCCGTCGGTGTGCTCGTCGACCTCGCTGACGACCGCGCAGAGTTCGCAGAACTCCCGGCTGGCGAGTCTGTACTGGCTGCCGCCGCCCGTGACTTGCTCGCCAATCCTGCCCACCTCGACACCCTCACCCGCGAGTGGACCGAGAACCTCTGGAATGCACACGCCGACGACCGCGGGACCACACCCGCGGGCGACGATGCCGTCTCCACCACCGAGGTCATCCGGCAGGAACGCCTCCAGCGTGAACTCGAGGAGGCCGACGCCTCGACCGTCACGGACTGGCGCTTGCGTGGCCGCGCAGCATTCGACCCCGCCGACCCTCTCTCCCCATCGAACCCTGCCGCAGACCCGGTCGCCGCCGAAGTCCTGAGCAGCGTCAAGGCACGCAGCAAGACCGCCATCGGCCTCAAGCACGACTTCGAGCTCGGCTACCAGCAAGAACGGACGGCATTCACCGAGCCGATCCGGGAGAACATACTGGTCAACGAGGTCGCCACTGACCCGGCGGTCGTCGCCGCAGTCCGAGGACGCGGACCCAACGAGCTGGTTCTGGATAGGGACTTCCAGAAGGTCGTCGTCGCCAAAGCTCAGGAACTCGACGATCGAGGGGATCTCGCCCGCGCTGCGGCCCTCCAGGACATCCTCGACGACCGGTTCCCCGCCGGTCACGAGTCCGTAGCCGTCTCTGTTGCCGCCGCGGTCGAGCAGGCCGGCCCACTGCCCTGGAGTCGTACCGAGGACCTCGAGACCTGGCGAGCCTTCACGCTCGAACACTTCCGAACCGACCCACTCGCCACCGTCGCGCTGCGACACCACATCGTGCACGACAAAGCCCAGGTCCTCGACGAGGTGGTCAACACGAGCCTGGCTGCGTTCGCGCAGGAACACCCAGACCTCGGCGCTGCCATCACCGACGCGACAAGAGGGCGCGTCGAGGCTGCGATCCGCCAAGACATCGTGCCGACCTTCGCTGCGGGGAACGAAGCACGCGGAACCGCAGGTGAGGTCCTGTGCGTCCACGACCCGGGGTGGGCGCTGACCAACCGCAGGAACTACGGCGTCAGATACATGATGGGGCGTTGGCATGTCACCACCACACGCGGCGACAACCAGCGGTCATGGGGAACCGATCACTGCGTGGCCCTCGGGGCAATGTTCGCAGCCGCGAAACAACCCAATCCGCACCCGGTCAGCGAAGCGCTCTACCGCCAGGTCGCCGCCGCCCGCTCGGTCCTCGACACTGCGGCCCGGCAGATGCTCGCCGACCACGAGAGCACCCGGATCGTCGCGGCGAGCGACCTGTATCGGAACGACCCGTACGGGCTGTTCAACGCCAAGTACAACAGCCTGGTCAAGGAAGCCGTTGGCGATGTCATAGCTGCGATTCGCGACCAGTTCCCGGACCACGTCGCGGTCCTCGACAACGTCGGCCTGCCCCTCGCTGACGTTCTCGACGATGACTCGATCGAGCCCACACTGCGGCAGCTTTATGCCGAGTTCGACGGCGATGGTGGCCTTCTGACACGCGAGTTCCCCACTGACGTCGAATTCTCCAACAGAGCCGGTACAACTGCGGTCGTCACCGGGTCGACCGGCGCGCAGATCGAGATGAGCCGCGATGAACGGTTCCGATCCGGCTGGATTCTCGACGGCTCCGCTCCCGCCGACCGGACCTTGACCTTCCAGGACGCGGTCGCTCTCGCCCGCGACCATGTCCGCGATTCTGAAGCACGTCCGTCGCGGACTACCACCCCGGAATCGGAGCCTGTGGTCGAGGTATCCACCGGTGTCCCGGCCGACCTCGAACGGGTCGAGGTTCCATCACTCAACGCCGCCAAGACCGTCGACGACTACCAGCGGGTTCTCGATGCCGCCGCACGCGAGAGTTTCCGCGATGGCGGGGACTATCTGGACGACCTTGCCAAATCTGCGCATCGCTGCTTCGACGATGCGCTCAGGCCGGCCGCCGACGCACTCGAAGGCAGGAGAGCCGGGACTGTCACCGAATCGGATGTCACCGATGCACTCGCGGACTCGGTCGAGCGACTCACCGCGCTCGACTCCGCGGTTGACGAGATTCGACGCGAAGACCATGCCGCCAATCACGAGACGCTGGCTGCGATCGCGGCGCAGATCCGCTATGGCGCCCGCCGCTCCCGCCAGTCCCTCGACACCCGCCGGGCCTCCACCGCGACGAACGAGGCCCCCACCACTGGGGTTGTTGGTACCGACGCCACCGAGTCCCGGACGGTCGTCGAGCATCTCGGCGTCAGCCCCGAGATCGTGACATCGGCGGTCGCCGACGCCACCCCCGAGAAGTTCGGTGAGCCCGCCCCAGCGGGGGTCACCGATCCGGTTGCCGCGGCCGAATCGGTACTGACGGTGCCGCAGACCGAACTCGGAGAATCCCTCACCAGCGCGCACTGGCGTAACAAGACCACCGTGCCCGCAGTGCGCCCGGACGGGTCCACCGTGTACCTCTCCCCTGCGGTCGCCGAGCGGTACCGCCAGGTAGCC
>DASSYG010000254.1:0-6432 GCA_035703405.1 Acidimicrobiales bacterium
GAGGCCGAACGACGCGCGATCCGACTCGGCAACGACACGATCTACGGACTCGCCGGCGCCGTGTGGACCAACGACGCGGCACGTGCCGAACGGGTCGCGGGCGCCCTGCGCCACGGCACGATCTGGATCAACGACTATCACCCCTATGTGCCCGGGGCGGAGTGGGGCGGCTTCAAACAGAGCGGGATCGGCCGCGAACTCGGCATCGCCGGGCTGGCCGAATACCTCGAACACAAGCACATCTGGCGCAACACGAAACCTGCACCCGAGCACTGGTTCGGGAGCCGACCCTGATGGGCAACGACCGGTTCGACTTCGTCATCGTCGGCGGCGGGTCGGCGGGATCGGTGCTCGCGATGCGTCTGTCGGCTGATCCGTCGGTGCAGGTGTGTGTGCTCGAAGCGGGACGGGCCGACTGGCGGGCCGACCCGTTCATCCACATGCCCGCGGCGCTTCCCTACCCCATCGGGAATCCGCTGTACGACTGGCGCTACGTCTCCGAACCCGAGCCCCACATGGGCGGTCGTCGCATCGCTCATGCTCGGGGCAAGGTCCTGGGAGGGTCGTCGTCGATCAATGGCATGATCTTTCAGCGGGGCAATCCGCTCGACTACGAAAAGTGGGCCACCCACAAAGGGCTGGACGCCTGGGACTTCGCCCACTGCCTGCCCTATTTCAAGCGGATGGAGACCTGCGGTGCCGGTGCGGACGCCTGGCGAGGCGGCTCGGGGCCGCTCGTGCTCGAACGCGGTCCGGCCACGAACCCGCTGTTCGGGGCGTTCCTCGAGGCGACCCGTCAGGCCGGCCACCCGCCCACCGACGATGTGAACGGCTACCGCCAGGAAGGCTTCGCGCCCTTCGACCGCAACGTCCATCGAGGTCGCCGCCTGTCCGCGTCCCAGGCCTATCTGCACCCGGTCCGCCGACGACCGAACCTGCAGGTTCGCACTTTGGCGCACGTCACCGGTCTGGTGCTGCGCGGCAACCGGGCGGTCGGCGTCGATTATGTCCGTCTCGGTGGCGGCGCGCGGCGCGTCGTCGCCGGTGAAGTGATCCTGTGCGGCGGGGCGATCAACTCGCCACAACTGTTGCAGCTCGCCGGAATCGGGCCGCCCGACGTGCTCGCCGACGCCGGGGTCCGGACCATCGTCGGCCTGGACGGGGTCGGCGCGAACCTGCAGGACCACCTCGAGGTGTACCTGCAACATGCCGCGTCCCAACCGGTGTCGATCGCCCCGTGGCTGAAGCACCGCCACAAGCCCCGCATCGGCGCGGAATGGCTGCTGCTGCGACGGGGCGTGGGGGCGACGAACCACTTCGAAGCCGGCGGATTCATCCGCACCAACGACACTCATCCGTATCCGAACGAGATGTTCCACTTCCTGCCGATCGCGATCCGTTACGACGGCTCGCGGCCGGCAACCGAGCACGGCTACCAGGTCCACATCGGCCCGATGAACACCGACGAACGCGGCTCGGTCACCATCACCACGACCGATCCGTTCGCGCACCCAGCCTTGCGCTTCAACTACCTGTCGACACCCGAATCGCGCACCCAATGGGTCGAGGTCGTACGCGCCGCCCGCCACATTCTCGCCCAGCCCGCCTTCGCCCCCTTCGACGCCGGTGAGATCTCACCGGGGCCGGCGGTGGAGACCGACGAAGACATCCTCGCCTGGGTCGCCTCCGATGCCGAGACGGCGCTGCATCCCTCCTGCACCGCCCGGATGGGCACCGACGACGGCGCCGTCGTCGACCCGACATCGATGCGGGTGCACGGCACCGAGGGACTCCGGGTCGTCGACGCCTCGGTGTTCCCGACCATCACCAACGGCAACATCTACGCGCCGGTGATGATGGTCGCCGAGCGAGCGGCGGACCTGATCGCGCAACACACTCCCCTCGAGCCCGAACACGTGCCGTTCTACCGACACGGCGCCGATGTGCCGCTGTGGCCCGAAGGCGACCCGCGGAACTCCGCCGCACCCGGCACCGTCGCGCGCTACTGACCGACGCCCTCGCCGTCACCGGAGGGTCTGGGCGAGAGCTCCCAGGGTCCGGGCCATGTCGACGAGATCGTCGTGCTCACCCGAAGCCGGGGAGCTTTCAGAGACCTGCTCGGCGAGACGGCGCAAGCTGAGCGCGACGTCGTTCGCCTCGCTCTGGGTGACGTCGATCCGGTCTCCGCGCAAATGCGGGGCGATCTGATCCTCCTGGAGGCGCAGCGTCGCGGCACCCGCCGACGCGTCGAGCCGACCGTCGATCACCGCGTGCGCGGTGGCGACGACGATGCGGACACGGTCACGGGGATGCATCCCACAAGGGTGCTCAACACGGACCATCCACGTCAACGCCGGCGGCGGCCGGTGGACCGAGAAGGATCAGGGCACCGAGGTCGCCGGCGACACGAGATCGGCACCGGGATGCGACGTGGTCGGCCGCGGCCAGCCGCCCGACTGATCGGATCCCGGCGAACCCATGACCGTCGCAGGGTCTTCGCCGGGGCCCTCGTTCGGCACGGGGATCCCCGGCACCGCGCCGCTGCCGTCGTCGCCGGAGTCCGAACCGAACGACGCGGACGTGCCGTAACCGAACATGCCGAAGTCGAGTTCGTGGTCGGTGATCCCACAGTCGTCACGGCCATAGGACATCAGCGAATACAACGCCGTCACGGTGCCGTGGTGGTTCTCCATCTCGTCGTAGAAGGCCCCGAGGCGCGCCTGACTCGACGATGTGGTGATCGGGATCCGCCGGGTCGTGCCGTCGTCGTTCTGGAGCGTCACGTACTGGGTCGACTCCGAGCCGGAACCGATGTTCGCCTCGATGCGTTCCGCCGAATCGCCCAGGTTCGCCACGGTGTCTCGGATCGACCGGGGCGCCACACGCTCCAGTGCCCGGAACTGCTCCGAGGCCTCCTTCATCGTCGCCGCGGCCTCGGTGTCGGAACCCGCATTCACCTTCGCCGACAGCTGCATGAACGTCGGTACCTCTTCGAGCTGGGCACAGAATGCGGTCTGGTCGCCGTCGTACTTGGCACAGCCCACCGCCATGGACACGACGAGCAGGATCGCGAACGTGATCGCCGCGATCCGCACGAGCCGGCTCCGCCGGGCACCTTTGCGGTCGGCGTCGTCACTCTTGGGGGTGATCCGCTTGCCGACGGGCGCCTCCGACGCCCCCGATCGGCCACGATCGGCCGAGCGTGCATCGCGACGCCGGTTCGAGCGCGGGTCGTCGCCACCGGGACCGCGTCCCGATCGTGAACGGGTCACCAGTGCACTCCGTCCACGACGTTCACCGCGCCGCCTCGGCCAGGCCACGCAACTCGGTCACCGCATGGCCCATCCCGGCCGGGTCCGCGAACAGCGCCGACCCGGCGACGAGCACGTTCGCACCGGCCGCCGCCGCGCCGGCGATCGTGGCCGGTCCGATGCCACCGTCGACCTCGAGGTCGATGTCGAGACCCGACGCTTCGATCAGCGCGGCGACCTCGGCGATCTTGGGTTCCATCGTGGCGATGTAGGCCTGCCCACCGAACCCGGGATTCACGGTCATCACGAGTACCAGATCGACCAGGTCGAGCACGTGGGCGACCGCCGTCACCGGCGTCGCCGGGTTGAGCGCCACCGCCGCGGTGGCGCCGAGCTCACGGATCGCGCCGAGAGTGCGGTGCAGGTGTACGCAGGCCTCAGCATGCACGATGAGCCGGGTACACCCGGCCTCGATGTAGCGGGCCGCCAGCAGATCAGGGTCGGTCACCATCAGATGCGCCTCGAAAGGCAGAGCGACATGCGGGCGGCAGGCGGCGATCACATCGGGACCGAAGGTCAGGTTCGGCACGAAGTGGCCGTCCATGACGTCCCACTGGATGTGATCGACCCCAGCCGCCTCGAGATCGCGGCACGCCGAGCCCAGATCCGAGAAATCGGCGGGCAGGACCGACGGGACGATCTTCACGGGTCGTTCAGCAGGATGCACGCCTCCAGTCTCGCACGAAGCCCGAGCGGTGTCGCACCGGCGACCGGCTCGAACGGACCGATCCGATGGTCGACCCATAGGATCCCCACCATGTCCCACGTCGAGTTGACCGTCGATGCCATGGCCACCGGTGGCGACGCGGTGGGCCGCGACGCGGACGGCCGCGCCACGTTCGTCACCGGCGCCCTCCCCGGCGAACGGGTCACCGTTGCGATCGAGCGCACCGGCAAACGCCACGCCCAAGGTCGGGTGCTCGAGGTGCTCGACCCGTCACCCGATCGGCGCACGCCGCCGTGTCCCCACGTGGCCGAAGGCTGCGGCGGGTGTGGCTGGCAGCACGTCGACCCGGGCGCGCAGCGACGACACAAGCTGACGATCCTCACCGAGTCGCTCGAGCGACTCGGTGGCCTGCCCGATCCCGACGTCCGCCCCGGGCCGACCCTGGACGACCTGGGCTACCGCACCACCGTGCGGGCGGCCGTGGTCGACGGCCACGCCGGGTTCCACCGGCCCCGCTCCCACGACGCGATCGCCATCGACGAATGCCTGACCGCGCACCCGATGCTGGCCGACCTGTTCGCCGCCGACTACCGGGGCTGTGAAGAGGTGACCCTGCGGGTCGGCGTGCACACTGGCGAACGCCTCGTGCTGGCGATGCCTCACGCCCGCGACGTGGTCGTGCCCGAAGACGCTGTGCTCGTCGGCACCGACGAGATCCACGCGGGCCGCCACGCCTGGTTCCACGAGATCGTGGACGGGCGCACCTGGCGCATCTCGGCCACGTCGTTCTTCCAGACGCGACCCGACGGCGCGCAGGCCCTGATCGACGAGGTCGACCGGGGACTGCAGGACGTGGCCGGTCGTCTCGTGGATTTGTGCTGCGGCGTCGGACTGCTCGGCGGTGCGCTCGCGGCCCGTGAACCGGGGCGTTGGGAACTCACCGGTGTCGAACGGCACCGGCCCGCCGTGCACGATGCCCGCGAGAACCTCGCCGATCTCGACGGGGTGCGGATCGTGCGGGCCTCGATGGACTCCTGGCGTCCCCGGCGCGCCGACGCGGTCGTCGCCGATCCGGCCCGGGCGGGCCTGGGACGCGCCGCAGTGGGCGCGGTGGCCGCCACCGGAGCCGCGCGGGTCGTCCTGGTGAGCTGTGACCCTGGCGCGTTGGGCCGCGACGCCGGCTTGTTGCTGGCTGCCGGCTACCGGTTCGACCACACGACGTTGGTGGACCTGTTCGCCCAGACACCCCACATCGAAGCGGTCAGCGTCTTCACCCGCTGACCACCCGCAGCGACCGGCCGCGGCGCTTCAGAGCATTTCGCCGCGACGCAGAATCACCTTGTCGATGATCCCGTAGTCGCGGGCTTCCTCGGCGGTGAACCAACGGTCACGCTCCGAGTCCAACTGGATCTGCTCCACGGTCTGGCCCGTGTGGTGTGCGGTGCGCTCTGCCAAGAGCTGTTTGGTGTACGCCATCTGCTCGGCCTGGATCGCGATGTCGGCGGCCTGACCCTGGAATCCACCCGAGGGCTGGTGCATCATGATCCGGGCGTGGGGCAGCGCGATCCGTTTGCCCGCAGCACCCGCGCACAGCAGGAACTGTCCCATCGACGCGCCCAGCCCGGTGCAGATCGTGCCGACGTCGGGCTGGATGAACTGCATCGTGTCGTAGATGGCCAGCCCGGCCGAGACGGAACCTCCAGGCGAGTTGATGTACAACCAGATGTCGGCGTCGGAATCCTGGCCCTCCAGATGCAGCATCTGTGCCATCAGCAGGTTCGCGACCGAGTCGTTCACCTCGGTGCCCAGGAAGATGATGCGCTCGCCCAGCAGGCGGGTGAAGACCTCGGTCATCGGGTCGAAGCCTCCCCCGCCTTGACCTGCCGCAGATGGCTGGACGGGAGCGATTTCGGAAGTCAGGTCTGTCAGATTCACCATGGCGTGGCAGGCTAGTGCCGCCCAAGGCAAACCCCGCACGCCGACGTAGCCCAATTGGCAGAGGCACATGGTTTAGGTCCATGACAGTGAGGGTTCGAGTCCCTCCGTCGGCACATCGATCTGTGTCCGCTCGGTGCGTAGAGCCTGTGCCTCGAGCCAGGTGCGGTTCGCCGAGGGTGGTCCGCCGAGGGTGGTTCGAAGGTGTGGCAGGCGATAGCGTTCGATGTCGATGTCCGAATCGTCGCTGATCACCAACCGGGTCACAGAGCGGGACGCTCCCACCGAACCGACCCCGGGTGACGGCCATTCCGTCTTCAGTGACGCCGTGATCGCCGCGGCGCCCTGTACCGCCGGGGAACCTCCCGTCGTCTACACGCCGGCCGAGCGGTTCATGCGGCGGGTGTTGTTCATTCGAGACCCCGACCCGGACGTTCCGGACGCCCAGGTCAACAAACTGTTCGAGACGTCGATCCTGATCTCGGCCATCCGCTGCACCCTCGCCTATGTGGTGTTCCC
>DASSYG010000382.1:0-4548 GCA_035703405.1 Acidimicrobiales bacterium
CCGGACGGGCGTTCACCACCGGCATCGAGGGCATCGACCGGCTCGAGATCACCCACCGGCCCGACATTCCCGTGTTCGAGTTCACCGCACGCGACGGCTCGATCCTCGCCATCGCCGAAGGCATGGACAAGCGCGGCTGGCACCTGGACCGCCAACAGGGCGGGCTGCACCTCATGTTGTCACCGGCCCACCTGGCCGTCGCCGATCAGTTCATCGCCGATCTCACCGACGCCGTCGCCGAGGCGCCCGCCGGTGACGGCCCGGCGGCAGAGCTCGATGGCACCTACGGCGGCGTGGTGTGAGCGTCGGCGTAGCCACCACCCCGCGTTGGGTCGACACCGACACCGGACTGGCTGAGACCATCGATCAACTCGGCGATGCCCCCGCGGTCGCGCTCGACACCGAGTTCCACCGTGAACGCACCTATTTTCCGAGGCTCGCGCTGGTGCAGCTGTCGTTTGAACCCGACCAGCTGGTGCTGATCGATCCGTTGGCGGTCGACATCGCCCCGATGGCGAAGGTGCTCGAATCGGACACGACCGTGGTCATCCACGCCGCATCCCAGGATCTCGAAGTGCTCCGCCTGGCCACCGGCACCGTGCCACGCAATCTGTTCGACACCCAGATCGCGGCCGGATTCCTCGGCTACTCGAACCCGTCGCTCGCCGTGCTGCACACCGGACTGCTGGAGATCGCTCTCAACAAGTCCGACCGGCTCACCGACTGGCTCGTGCGGCCACTGCCGGACCGGGTGCTCGACTATGCCGCCGACGACGTCCGGTATCTGCTCACCATCCATGAGCGCCTCGTCGCCGAATTGGGCGACAACGAGCGTCTGGAATGGGCCCTGTCGGAATGCGACATCGAACGGGACCGGGGCGCCGAGACCCGGGATCCCGACGAGGCCTGGCGACGCGTCAAGGGAGCCGGGCGCCTGCGGGGACGCGCCGCTGCGGTCGCCCGGACCGTCGCCGCGTGGCGGGAACGACGGGCCGCCGAGATCGACATCCCGATCCGTCATGTGCTGGGCGACCTGGCGTTGGTGTCGATCGCGCAGCGCCCACCTCACGATGTCGCCGCGCTCGGCAAGGTCCGCGGGCTCGACAGTCGGGCGCTCAAAGGCGATGCCGCCGCAGGGCTGCTCGAGGCCGTCGCCGCCGGTGAAGCGGCCGAACCGCCCGCCCGGGAACCCAAAGCGCCCAAGCGCACCGATGCCAACCTGGGCCCGGCCGTGGCGTTGGTGTCGAGCTGGCTGACCCAGTACGCGCACGAATTGCGCATCGACACCCAGTTGCTCGCCACCCGCAAAGACATCGAACACTTCGTGGAGCACACCGGCCGTGGACGCCTCGCGGACGGGTGGCGACGCGACCTGGTCGGCCGACCCATGCAGGACCTCCTCGACGGCAACGCGGCGCTGGCCTTCGATGCCGAGCGTGGCATCGTGCTCGAACCCCGATCGACCGGTTGACCGACAGGCCTCGACCACTGATCAGGCGGGCGGTCAGGCGGATGCAGCCTGCACCACGACGGCCTGGCGGGCGGCGACTTTCCCGTCGAAGCCTGCGCCCACAGTGAGTTTCCCGAGAGAATCGATCAGCAAAATGCCGGTGATGCCGCCGACCGCCACGGGTTCGTCGCTCATCGAGATCAGCACCGTGACCGGCGCTGCACCATCTGCCACGCGCCGATAGCCGACGACGCCGTCCGGCGTGTCGATGAGCTCGCACGTGCCGTCACGCAACGCCACGGTGGCACGGCGCAGGTCGAGCAACGCCCGGTACAGATGCAGCATCGACTCGGCGTCGTCACGTTCGGTGGCGACGTTGCGCACGTCCGCGTCCGGTGGCAGGGGCAACCAGGGGTTCTGCCAGCCGTGGCCGGGCGACGCGTCCCAGGGGATCGGCGCACGACACCCGTCACGACCGCCCGGGTCGAGCACCCGATCATCGGGCACGACTGCATCCTCCAGACCGAGCTCCTCGCCCTGGTACAGAAAAGGCGTCCCGCGCAGGGTGGTGAGCAACACGGCCGCGGCCCGGGCCCGCTGCTCGGAGCCTGTCGCGTCGACCTCGGCGTTCGGCCAGTTGGCGAACCGGGTGCGGTGGCGGGGGAGATCGTGGTTCGACAGCACCCAGGTCGGCCACGCGCCCACCCGGCCGTGTGCCGTCTCCGCGGCCTGGATCGCCTCGCGCCACAGGCCCGCATCCCAGGGCAGATGGGTCGGCGCGAAGTTGAACGACAGGTGCAACTCGTCGTCGTCGCCGAGATACGGAATCATCAACTCGACGTCCAACAGCACGACCTCACCGACCATCATCGGTTGCTGGGGGTACGAATCGAGCAGCGTGCGGATCCGTCGAAGCAGCGGGTGGGTCGCCTCGTCGACGTGCAGCGCACAGTGGGGCAGGCCCACGTATTCCGGTGGATCGTCGGGGAGTGCCGGGTCCTTGCCGATCGCGAACACCACGTCGGCCCGGAAGCCATCGACGCCCCGGTCGAGCCAGAATCGCAACGTATCGTGCATCGCGGCCTCGACCTCGGGGTTGGCCCAGTTCAGGTCGGGCTGGCCGGGCAGGAACAGGTGCAGGTAGTACTGCCCGCTCATCTCGTCCAGCGTCCAGGCGGGTGCCCCGAGAAACGCATCGGTCCAGTTGTTCGGCGGCCCGCCGTCGGGGGCGGGGTCGCGCCAGATGTAGAAGTCCCGGTGAGCGGCGTCACGACCGCTGACCGCATCGCGGAACCACGGGTGCGCATCGGACGTGTGATTGGGCACCCAGTCGAGCAGCAACCGCATGTCACGGCGGTGGACGTCTTCGAGCAGGGCATCGAACTCGGCCAGCGAGCCGAAGAGCGGATCGACTCCGCAGTAGTCGGCCACGTCGTAGCCGAAGTCGGCCATCGGTGACGGGTAGATCGGCGACAACCAGATCGTGTCGATTCCCAGCCACGACAGATGGTCGAGCCGGTCACGGATCCCGGCGAGGTCGCCGACTCCGTCACCGTCGTGGTCGGCGAACGACCGGGGATAGATCTGGTAGACGACGGCGTCTTCCCACCATCTGGCTGCTGACCTGCTCGGATCACCCATCTCCGAGACAGTACTCGGAAGGCTCCGCCCGATTCGACGGCCCCGATCAGATGGATCGAGGGGCGACCGCGGGTGGATCGGGGGTGGATTGGGAAAGGTCGGCACGAAGCCATAGGATGCCCAGCAGTGTCCGTGCTCACCACGGATCCACGGACGTTCGCCTAGTGGGAGTGGCCGGTGAAAAAGGGTCGCCATCGTCGCTTCGAAGAAGCGCGTGCGCTCAAACGCACGACAAGTCCTGACTTCGATGAATTGCTCAGCGGAGGTCGGGAAGAGCCGTGCCCGGAATGCGATGCGCTCCCGGGCGCGGATCATGCATCGTGGTGTCTGTTCGAGGAGTCGAGCAGCGAGGACTGACGCAACCGGTCAGGTGCCGGCGTCGTCGAGCAGTTCACCCAATTTGAAGATCTCCTCTCGGCGGACCTCGCCGATGAACGCGCCGGTGTCGTCGAGCACCGCGAGCCGGTCGGCCTCGCTCCCTTCCAGCGCTGCCAGTGCGTCGCGGAGGCGCCAGGTCAGCTTGGCCGTCGGCACGTCGGTGCGCATCACCTCGGTCACCGCCCGGGCGTTCCACTCCTCGCGCGGAACTGCGGCAGCATCGCGCAGCACACACAATCCGACGTAGGCGCCGTCGTCGTCGAGGACGACGGCGGTTCTCTGTCGGTTCTTCACCACGTGCTGGGACACGAACTCGGCCACCGTGGCATCCGCAGGCAACGTGAGCACGTCGGTCATCAGCACACTGGTGAGCGGTAACTCGAAGCGTCCCTCGAGATAGCCGTGGCGGCGTCGGTGCTGCACGGGCGAGACCGACTTGTCGGCCATGAACAACTGCGAGATCGCCGCGGCGATCAGTCCTGGGACCACGAACACGGCCTTGCCGGTCGATTCGGCGACGAACATGACTCCGGCGAGTGGGGTGCGATAGCCGGCGCCGAGAAATGCCGCGATGCCGAGCACCGTGAACAGTGACATCGTCGTCTCCGGATCCGCTCCAGAATGCAGCCCGGCCGACTCCAGCCCGCCCGCGACCAGACGGCCCAGGATCGCTCCCTCGACGACGAGCGGGATGAACTTGCCGCCCGCACCGCCGCCCGCGACGGTGCACGCGAACGCGAGCAGTCTGACCACGAGCAGGGCCACGATCAACCACACCGCGCGATCCGGCTCGGCGAGCCAGCCGAAGATCTGATAGCCGGGACCGAGCGACAGCGTCTCGTCGAACAATCCCCGCGAAGCCAGCACCAGCGCTGCGCTGCCCGCGCCGAAACACGCCACTCGCACCACCGGACCGAGCGAATGCGCCATCCGTTTCGCCCAAGCCAGCACCCACACGAAACCCCGCGCCCCCAAGCCGGCGAGCACTCCGACAATGGCCGCACCGAACAGGTCCACGCCGGTGAAGCTCGTGCCGGCCGTCGACAGGTGGACGATAGGGTCGGTTCCCATCACCACCA
>DASSYG010000034.1:0-5446 GCA_035703405.1 Acidimicrobiales bacterium
TGAGGGCGATGGCATCCCGAGCCGGCTCGGTGACCGGGACCATGCGCTGTTTGGACCCTTTCCCGCGCACGACCAGGCGACGGTCTCCGTCGCCGAAGTCACCGAGTCTGATCGCACACAGCTCAGCGGCGCGCAGCCCGCTGCCATAGAGCAGCTCCAGCACGCAGATGTCGCGGACCTCGATGGCCGCCCGGAACGCATCGCCGGAGTTCTCGGAGTCGTCGGATCGCAACAGGTGGGCGACCTCGGCTTCGGAGAGCACGTGTGGTACTCGACGGGCACCGCTCGGTGCGCCGAGGCCACGAGTGGGATCGTCCTCGATCGTTCCCTGTTTGCCAAGCCACGCGAAATAACGTCGCAACGTGGTCACCTTTCGGGCGATCGAACTCGGGGCGTAGTCGCGGGTCGTGAGGTTGGCCAGATAGCGCCGCAGCACGGCGCGGTCCACCGAAGCCGGTTCGGTGATTCCGGCACGTTCGCACCAGCGACCGAAGCCCTCGAGGTCGGTCCGATAGGCGCGCACGGTTGCCGGAGCGAGAGATGTCAACGACGCGGCGAACGCATCGAAGCGCCACGGGTCAGGACCCATGCGACCGACGCTACCCGGCGCGCTCGTACCAACCCCCCGATCTGCTGAGCAGGCCTTCCACCTGAAGGCGGGCCGTGACCAGGCCGAGACGCTCCAGCGAGAGCCCGGACCGCTCGGCCAGTTCGTCGAAGGTGACCGAACCCGTGGTGAGCACGTCGAGGACCGCTTCTTCTTCGGGATCTCGATAGCCGGTCGAGTACTCGCCGATCGGGGTTGCCGCGACGACGCCCAGGCTCTCGAGCAGGTCTGATTCGTTGAGCGCCGGCGCCGCCCCGTCGGCCAACAGCCGGTTCGTTCCCGCGGAGGTCGGCGCGGTGATCGGTCCGGGCACCGCCCGGACCTCGACGTCTCGGGCCATCGCCTCGTCCACGGTGTAAAGCGACCCACCACGCTCGGTCGACTCGACGACGACCACGATGTCCGCGAGTGCGGCGATCAGTCGGTTCCGCGCCGGGAAGCGCCACGGTTCCGCCGATGCTCCGGGTGGCGATTCGCTGAGGAGCACCCCGCGCTCGGCGACGGCCTGCCACAGCGCGCGATTTCGTCGCGGATAGATCACGTCGAGGCCGGTTCCCACGACGCCCACCGGAGGCGCTGCTCCCGCTGGTGCGTCCAGCGCACCGGCGTGGGCGGCCGCGTCGATCCCAAGGGCGAGTCCGGATACCACCGACACCCCGGCGAGCGCCAACTCCCGGCCGAAACGACGGGCGACGTCGTGGCCGTAGCGGGTACAGCGGCGCGACCCGACGATCGCGACGACGCGGGGGAGGATCCGGCCCAGGTCACCGGCGACCCACAACAGGCGCGGTGGCTCGGCGTCGTCACGAAACGCGCTCGGATAGTCGGGATCCTCGGCATCGAGGAGGCGAAATCCCAGCGCGGCGTGACGGACGGCGAGTTGGCCAGGATCCATCGTGCGTGCCGCGCCACGCCACCCGGCCAACAGCGTGTCCGCACGTGGCCCGAGCGACGCGACCACCTCCGCATCGTCTCCGAGGGTGCCGCAGCACAGCCGCTCCCAGACTCCCTCCGGCTCACCGGCGTCGAGCAGCATGCGCAGTCGCGCGGGGCCAACCTTTGGCAATGATGCGATCGCCGTGGCGAAGCCGACATCTGCCGGCTTCATGCCGCCTCGTCCCGGGGCAGCGGCTCCGAGCGCAAGGCCAGCGCCATGCCGATGTGTTCCGCGCTCAGCGGCGCGTCGACTCCTGCCAGATCAGCGATGGTGAGGGCCAGTCGGCGCACCCGGGTCAGACCCCGTGCGGTGAGCGACCCCAACCGGAGCGCGGTGTCCAACAGCGTGTTCGCGCCGGTCTCCAATGGCGTCGCCGCTTCGAGCTTGGCGTCGGTCAGTTCGGAATTGCATCGGACCCCCCGAGCTGCAGCCCGGGCGCGCGCGGCGGCAACGCGCGCCGCGACGACCGCGGTGGACTCCCCCGGTTCGCCACCGAGCAGGCGATTCGTGTCGGGTCTGGTCACGTCGATCCGCAGGTCGAAGCGGTCGAGCAGCGGCCCGGACAGCCGTCGCCGGTACCGGGCGCGCTCGCGGTCGCTGCAACGGCAGTGGCCCGGCCGGCTCGCCTCCCCGCACGGGCACGGATTCATCGCCGCGACGAGCAGGAACCGTGCCGGGAGCACGACCGAGGCCGCGGCCCGCGCGATCCGGATCGATGACTGTTCGAGGGGTTGACGCAGGGCGTCGAGAACGTGGGCGGGAAATTCTCCCAACTCGTCGAGAAACAGCACCCCGTGGGTCGCGCACGACACCTCGCCGGGCCGGAGCGTCGGCGCGCCTCCCCCGATCAGCGCCACCATCGTCGCGGAATGGTGCGGATCCCGAAAGGGGGGATCGGTCACGAGTTGGTGTGTCGGCAGCGAGAGTCCCGCCGCCGAGTGGATCTTGGAGACCGCGAGCGACTGGGGTGGGTCGAGCCGAGGCAACAACCCCGGCAGGCGCCGCGCGAGCATGGTCTTGCCCGCGCCCGGCGGGCCGACCATCAGCAGATGATGGCCGCCGGCCGCGGCGATCTCCAGCGCGCGCCGGGCCGCGTGTTGCCCGCGGACATCGGCCAGATCCGGCACCGGCTCCGGAGGTGGGGGATCCGGGTCGGGTGGGTGCGGTGGCCACGGCGAAGTTCCCGCCAACGCCTCGGCCGCTTCACGCAGCGTCGCCACCGACCGCACCTTCGCCCGACTCACCAGACGGACCAGATGCGCCGCCTCACGGGGAACTAACAGCGCGCCGGAGTCGATCGCGTCGACGGCCGGCAGGATCCCGGGGACGGCCCGCACCGTGCCGTCGAGCCCGAGTTCCCCCACCGCGCCGAATCCTTCCAGGCAGTCCGACCCGAGTTGGTCGTCCGCGACCAACAGGGCCAGCGCGATCGCGAGGTCGAGTCCTGATCCGACCTTGCGCACCCCTGATGGTGCCAGGTTGACGGTCACCCGCTTCTGGGGCCACTGACAGCCACTCGACAGCAACGCGGACCGCACCCGATCTCGTGCTTCGCGACACGCCGTGTCGGGCAGTCCGACGATGGAGAATCCGGGTAGACCCGACGACACGTGGGCTTCCACGGTCACCGGCTGGCCTTCGACACCCAGCACGGTTGCCGATGCAATGGTGGTGAACACAACCGACCTCGCTTTCCGCCGCACCGTTGTGGTGTCGACGATCGCTTCTTCGACGAGGGCGGCTGAGCCGCGAGTCCCACCTGCCAGGCACCCTAGAACGTGCCTGTGACATTTCGATCCGAGCGAGCCGCTTCAGGGTCAGCGACCCCGGAACGACGGGGTGCGTTTCTGGAGGAACGCCACCATGGCTTCGGTGGTGTCCTCGGTGCTGAAGTTCACCGCCTGAGCGACTCCTTCGGCGGCCAGTGCCTCGGGAAACGACGTCTGCGAACCCAGATGGACGAGGCGCTTGACCGATGTGAGCGCGATCGGCGGTAGGGCCAGGAGTCGATCGACCCAGTCGGTGACCGCCTCGTCGAGGTCAGCGGCAGGCACCACCTTGTTGACCAGGCCGATGCGGGCCGCCTCGTCCGCATCGATGATCTCGGCGAGCAGACACAGCTCCATGGCCTTGTGCAGACCGACCAGGCGGGGCAACAGCCAGGAGCCGCCGAAATCGATCGAGAGACCGCGCTTGGTGAAGATCTCGCTGAAGCGCGACCGGTCCGACGCGAGCACCAGGTCACAGCCCAACGCGAGATTCGCGCCCGCACCGGCCGCGACGCCATCCACCCGTGCGATCGAAGGTTGAGGCAAGGCGTGCAGCGCGAGCGCCGCCTGGTTCACCTGCTCCATCCGTCGGGTCCAGTGGGCCGTGATGGCGCCCGCGTCGCCTGGCGACAGGTCTGCTCCCGAGCAGAATTCGTCGCCGCTTCCCGTGATGACGACCACGCGCACCGATTCGTCCCGTGCGATGGCCCGCAGCGTCGATTCCAACTCCCCCCACATCGCGTCGGTGACCGCGTTCTTGCGGGCCGGGTTGTCGAGGGTCACCGTGGCGATCGAGTCGCTTCGTGTCGTCTGTACGCTCATGGCCGGCAACGGTAGTACCCCATCTGGTTCGTGCGGCCCGTCAGAACGCGGCCTTCACGATGTCGACGGATCCGTCGATCACCGATGCGACGTCGAAGCGGAGCGAGCGGGCGTGCACGTCGTGATCGTCGAGCCAGCGCATCGCCAGATGCCGAATACGCCGTTGCTTCACCGGCGTGACCGCCGCGGCGGGGACACCGAACGCGTTCGACGATCGGGTCTTGACCTCGCAGAACACGATCACGTCTCCGGCGCGGATGATCAGGTCCAACTCGCCGTCCCGGCACCGCCAGTTCCGGTCGAGGATCTGATGGCCCGCACGCTCGTATGCGTCGGCCGCCAATCGTTCGCCTGCCGCTCCGAGTGTCCGGCGTCGCCGGACCGCCTCGTCCGAATAGCTCTTCGATGGTCGCACGTCATTCGATGGTCGCACGTCAGGGGTTGTACCCGCTGGAGCGACCGGTCAAACCTCGAGGGTCGACAATTCAGTTGACGCGCTTTTCCTTGACCTTCGCGGCCTTGCCGATACGGTCACGCAGGTAGTACAGCTTCGCCCGGCGGACGTCACCACGAGAGGCGACCTCGATCCGCTCGATGATCGGCGTGTGCACGGGGAAGGTCCGCTCGACCCCGACGCCGTAGCTCAGCTTGCGCACGGTGAAGGTCTCGCGAACGCCGTCGCCCTGGCGGCGGATGACGACCCCCTGGAACATCTGGATCCGTTCCTTGTCCCCTTCGACGACCCGCACGTGCACCTTGAGGGTGTCACCGGGTGCAAAGTCGGGAACATCGTCCCGGAGGTTCTCCTGGTCGATCAGGTCGGTGGGGTTCATGGTGTGCAGAACTCTAGTTTTCGTCGTCGTCGACGCCCAAAAGTTCCCGCTCGTCGTCTCGCAACCCGCCACGGGCGTCGATGAGATCGCCGCGACGGTCCATGGTCCGGCGCAACGCCTGGACGCGTCGCCACCGCGAGATCCGTGCATGGTCCCCCGATCGCAGCACTTCGGGCACCTCCCAGCCACGGAAAACCGCCGGGCGGGTGTACTGGGGATACTCCAGCAGGCCGCTGCGGAACGACTCCTCCTCTGCGGACGCGGCGTTGCCCATCACCCCTGGTACCAGACGGCTCGTCGCCTCGAGCATCACCAACGCCCCGACCTCACCGCCGGCCACGACGACGTCACCGATCGAGACCTCTTCGTCGACCAGGTGCGTTCTGATGCGCTCGTCGACGCCCTCGTAACGGCCACACAGCAACGAGAACCCGCCCGAGGCCGCCAGATCGTCGGCCATCGTCTGGTCGAAGCGTCG
>DASSYG010000155.1:0-8677 GCA_035703405.1 Acidimicrobiales bacterium
ATCGGTGGCCGTACGATCACGCCACTCCTCCCCGACCTGTCCGCCGGCCGCCACCTGCCTCCCACCCCCCGAAATTTGTAGCAATCTGCTGCCCTCAGCGGCACCGCGCTACAAATTTCGATCGCGGTGGCGATGATCACCTGGCCGTATGTGCCGTCAGCCGTTGCCGAACTTCTTCGTCATCGACGCACACAGCTCGACCGAATCCACGACCCAGGTGCCCTCGTGGACCGAGGCGCTCGCCTTCAGCATCTGGACGCCGTTGTCGTTCTTCAGGGTTGCCTGCCGACCGGTCGGGGTGTCGGAGACATACAACAGGTGGACTCGATCCGAGCTGGCCGACCGAGTGTCCCCCTGTGCCGATGGAAAAGCGATCGCGAGCCTCGGCGCCTGTTCTCGGAGCTGGAAGCGGACCGCTTCTTCGAACGGGACGGGCTCGTCGGTATCGAACGAGTTGTAGTCGATCGTCGTGATCGCCCTGCGGTCACAATGCGTCGGCAGTCCGTCTTCGCCGACGTCGGCGCCACACGAGGTCGACAGCACCAGGGCGGCGAGCACAACTGGAATCATCCGTCGCATGCTGTCCATGTTCGGCCTCCGAGACCTCTTGTCCGAAGCGAACCTAGCCCGTCCCAGAGGTCGTCGTCTCGCAACCGGTCAGGACGGGTGCGTCTCGGTTCCATTCGACGGATCCGAGCGTCCTCGATGCTGGTGACCCGGCACGTCGATCAGCTCGACGCGGTCAGGGCGACGGGTCGAGGTCGCAATCGGGGCTCGCGTCCGCGGCGGAGACGAACGCGCGGACTCCCGGCCAGTGCTCGGAGTCACCGAGCTCGTCGAAGAACAAGCTGTGGTAGGCCCGCAGGTCCGCCGACTCGGGCAGCGCGTCCACTGCGGCGTGCAGCGTCTTCGACTCGGATGCCAGGTATTCGGCGAAGGGGCGCACCTTGTCGGGCACGTCGTCGGCGACCGACGCGGTGAGGTCACCGACGCTGGAGAGTGTGGCGAGCACGGCGTCTCGTCTGGTGGCATCTTCGACGTAGGCGTTGGAATACAGCGGGCTGCCGCTGACCATCGGCACGGCGAACGACGTGACCATGTGCATGAATTCGGTGTTTCCCCAGCAGAGCTTTCCCAACGCGCTCGATCGGTCGTTCTGGTTCTCGAAGGCGCCGGGCTCATGTGCATCACCGGGAATCGTCGATGGCAGCTCGGGTGTCGGCACCGGCATGCCACTACTCCAGGGAGGGGCGGCAGACGGTTTCCCCGTCGAGCTCGTGGTCGAACCGCAGCCGGCCAATGCGCACGCGCCGGCGAGAAGGGCCGTGCCGAGGATCCGTCGACGCATGACTTCCATCATCGCGTGCGCGGAACAATGTTGAGTCGGTGCCGGGTCTGCCGCACGAAATTTGTAGCAATCTGCTGCTGCGAGCAGCGATTCGCTACAAATTTCGGGAAAGTCGGTCGGGTGGGGTCGGGTCGGGTCGGGTCGATCATGAAGGCACATTCGGTCTGGCGGGAGACCGGTTCGGGGTGAAACACCACACGAGCAATCCGAGCGCGGGGAACACCGCGCCCAACAGGCAGACCGCCGTCCACCCATAGGCGCCGTACATCCAGGCCGACAGTCCACTGCCGGCCGCGCCGGCCGCGAAGTACATGGTCATGTAGGCGGTGTTCACCCGGCTGCGGGCATCGGGGCGCAGCGTGTAGATCTCGTGCTGGTTGGTGATGTGGGTGCCCTGGATCCCCAGCTCCAGCAGTGCCACCGCGCCGGCGAGCACCGCGAGGGTGTGGGCACCGGCAGCAGCGAGCCCGAACCCGACAACGGTCGCGGCGAGGAACACTCCGGTCTGGACGCGGCTGTGGCCGCGGTCGGCGCCCCGGCCTGCGAACTGGGCCGCCACGGCCCCGGCCACGCCGAAAAGGGTGAACAGCCCGATCTGCGCATCGCTCCACTCATAGGGCGGACCGGCGAGCAGAAAGGCGATCGAGGTCCAGAACACGCCGAAGCCGGCGAAGGTCACCGCGCCGTACAGCATCCGTTCGCGCAGTACGGGTTCGTCACGTACGAGTTGCACGACCGAGGCGAGCAGCTTCCCGTAGGGCAACGCGTCGGCCGGTGGCACGTCGGGGAGTCGGCGGCGCAGCCACGCCAGGGCCACCACCATCGCCGCTGCGGCCACGAAGAAGACGGTGCGCCATCCGGCGAGCTCCGCGATCAACCCGGCCACGACCCGTGAGCCGAGGATTCCCAGCAGCAGCCCGGTCATGACGTTGCCGATCACCGCGCCGCGCTCGTGGTCTCCAGCGAGGGTCGCGGCGAGCGGAATGAGCACCTGGCCCACCACCGTCGCCACACCGACCACAAGCGCGGCCGCACCCAGCATCTGCCAGCCCGGTGCGATGGCCATGGCCAGCAGTCCGGCGATCGCCAGGGCGAGCAGCACGCTGATCAGTCGGCGGCGGTCGACCTGGTCGCCCAACGGGACGACGAGGGCGAGGCCGATGGCGTAGCCGATCTGGGAGGCGGTGACGATCAGGCCGACGCTGGTCGTGGAGGCACCGAACGAGTCGGCGATCGCGGCGAGCAACGGTTGGGCGTAGTAGTTGTTGGCGACCACCAGACCGGTGGTGACCGCGAACACCACGACCAGCGAGCGGTCCATCTGCCGGGGAGGCTGCCCGGGAGCCGGGCTCGGCGTGCCCATCGTGTCGTCGCCTCAGCTCGGCGTGTCGGCGACGCCGACTCCGCCCAGCGCGTCGACGAGACCGTCGACCAGGTAGGCGAGCAGGTCTCGGCCTTCGCGGGCCGAGGCGCCGGTCGGGTCGCCGAGCACCCCGTTGGAGCTGACCGCTCGCACCCCGCCGGCGCGCAACGCCGGAAGGAGTTCGGTGATCGGTTCGGTCCGGCCCGCCTCCGCGACCTCGAGGCGGACCACGCCCGGATCGATCGCCAGCAGCAGTGACGTCTCGGTGCGGCCTGCGTGGGCGTCGGCACCGGGCAGCGACCACGACCACGCGAGTGCGTTCCGGGACTCGGACCGGAGTGTCGCGACCGCGGAAGCGAGCGCGTCGGCATTGCCTCCGTGACCGTTCACGAAGACGACCCGGCGAAACGCATCGGCAGACCGGCCCAGCTCGACGAGCACGGTGGTCAGTGCGTCGGTGCCGATCGACAGGGTTCCGGTGAAGTCCGCGTGCTCGCCGCTGGCGCCGTAGGCCACGGCCGGGGCGACGAGCACCCCGTCGCCCAGCCGGTCGGTCGCGCCCGCGGCGAGGGCGCGGGCGATGCGGGTGTCGGTGTCGAGAGGAAGGTGCGGGCCGTGCTGTTCGGTGGAGCCGACCGGCACCAGCAGCGTCCGATCGCCGGCGACCGCCTCGATGGTCGGCCATGTCGCCGATGCCAATTCGACCGGGCCGGTCACTCCACTGCGGCCCGCGGCCCGTAGCCCCACTCGGCGAGCTGGTCGAGGATCGCCTCGGCGGCTTCGCCAGGTTCCGCCTCGATGGTGCGCGACACCCGGGTCGGTCCAGCGACCCCGGTGAGGTCGCGGATCCGGTCGAGCGCGGTGACGCCCTCGGGGCCGGACACGACCTGGGTCGGTGGCCGCCACGGCCGCGGCAGCAACTCTGGTTGCGCCGCTGGAACGCCGTCCTGCGGGGTGACGTGTTCGATCACCGCATCGTCGCCGGCGAGGACGGCCCGCAGCCCGGCCCGTCGCAGGGTGGCGACCGAACCCTCCACCGAAATCACTGCCGGGGCAGCGACCGCAAGGCGTTCTCGTGCTCCACGATCAAGGCGACGCACCACTTCGCATCGGCCCGGCCCGTCGGCCTCGATGGCGATCAGGCCGAGCGCCTGGACGGCACCCAGATGGTGCGCGAGATACGCGGGCACCGCGGCGGAGGCCACGTCGGATCCGTGCACTCCGGCCACCACGAACACCGCCGCGTCGGAGTCGGTCAGATCGGCGATGACGCCGGCCAACGCGGCCGACACCTCCGCCGGCGCGGCGTCGTCCGCTCCTTCGACGTGGACCGCTCGCGCCGCGCCGACCGCCAACGCATCGCGCAGGACCGACTCAGCGAGCTCGCCTCCGACGCTGAGCGCGGTGACCGGCACGCGCCAGGCTTCACCCACCTGCAGCGCCACCTCGAGCGCGGCCGCGTCCGCGGCGCTGAGCACTGCACCCCGGTTGTCGACATCGACCGCGCCGGTCAACGGGTCGACCGAGATGCGGCCGACCGCGGGGGCGAGCGCGACCATGACCGCCACCTGGGCCGCGCGCCCACGCTGGTCGGCAGCGCGTTCGTCGGCACTACTCGTCGTGTCGACGGAAGTGTTGTCGGTCGTGTCCGGTTCGTTCATGCTTTCCTGAACACCACGCCTTGGCCGCCGTCGGGGTAGGTCCAGGTGATGGCGCCTTCGGTGTTGCACACCATGTAGCAGGTGCCGCATTCGAAGCACTGTTCGTAGTTGAACACGATGCCCCCATCGGCGCGGGGCACGAACAGGTTCGCCGGGCAGGCGGTCACACACGCCTGGGTGGTGCATCCCTGGCAACTGTCGCCATCGACGGTGATGTGGGCGCGCTCCCCGACGCGGAACTCGACCGTGTCCATCCGGTCGGTGAAGCTCACCGGCGGATACTCGGTGTGTGCATCGTCGGTCATCCGAACGACCTCCAGATCTCACGGCCGTCCCGGGCAAGATCCCGGAACCGGACCTTGTGCCGTCGCAGCGCTTTGCGGGCAATCTTGCTCAGCCCCGGTTTCGGGGTCGGATTGTCGACGGTGAACATGCCCTGGGCGATGTCGCACATGATCTCGGGGTAGCGCTGCTGCATGCGTTCACCCAGGATCAGGTGTGGGGCGCCGCGCAGCTTGGTGTGATCGGCCAGCACGAAGTTCGCCTCGAGCTCGCCGCGGTATTCCCCCAGCGCGGTGCCGGGCGTGTTGCTGCGTGCGGCACGGGCCGCGACCCGCCCGGCGACCGCACCCGAGCCGATCGCGAAGTTGACGCCTTCGAGCCAGATTCCCGCGGCAAGACACAGCGCCGCGGCGTCGCCGGCAACGAGCATGCCGTCGCAACCCAGCTCGCCCATCGCGTCCCGGCCGCCTTCGGGTATCAGGTGCGCTGAGAACTCGGTGATCTCGCCTCCCTCCACAAGAGTCGCGACTGCGTCGTGGGCCTTGAACTCGGCGAGGATGTCCTCTGGGCGCCGTTGCACGGTGGCCAGTTCGGGTAGGCGCAGCACGACCCCGACCGCAACCGTGTCGAGGTTGGTGTAGATGAACCCGCCGCCGGGCACGTCGCCGGTGGAGCCGACGACTTCGATGTCGACGCCGTCGATGCCACGCACGCCGAAGCGCGCTTCGAGCACATCACGGGGAATGCTGAGGGTTTCCTTCACCCCGAGGGTGTAGTTGCCGGGAGACGTGTCGCCCGCGATGCCGGCTTCTTTGGCGAGGAAGGTGTTCACGCCGTCACAGGCGATCACCATCGGTGCCCGCAGCTCCCCTTCGCTGCGGTCGGTGCGTACCCCGACGACGCGCCCGCTTTCGGTGAGCAGTCCGGTGACCACAGTGTCACACACCAGCGTGGCCCCGGCGTCGGTGGCGTGCTGCGCGAGCCACGCGTCGAAATCGGCGCGGTACACGGTCGCCCCGTTGTAGGGGGCACGCCCCCACTCCCCGGCGCGGAAGTCCACGGTGAAGGACCGGTCGCCGGCGAGCATCATCGTGGACCTGCGGGTGATCCACCGCTGGACCGGCATCTCGTCATACCAGCCGGGGATGAGTGAGTCGAGGATGCGGCCGTAGACCACACCGCCGAACATGTTCTTGGCGCCGGGAAACGGCCCCCGCTCCAACAGGGCGACCCGCGCTCCGGCGCGTGCCGCGGTGAGCGCGGCGGCTGATCCGGCCGGACCGGCGCCAACCACGATGACATCGAAATCGGTGTCGATCACACCGCCTCCTCATTACGTGGGTCGGAGCCGTCGTGCCCGACGGCCTCATCGATTGCCACGGCCTCATCGAGGCGACGCCGGAGTTCTTCGACCACTGCCGGGGCGTCGGCGACGATCGCGAGGTCCGAGAGCTGCATCATCGGGCAATGCGGGTCGGTGTTCACCGAGATCACGTGGTCGGGTGCGCCCAGACCGCTGGTGTGTTGCACCGCGCCGGAAATGCCGAACGCCACGTAGGTCCGCGGGTCGACGACGACGCCGGTCGTGCCGATCTGGCGATCGTGGGACACCCATCCTTCGTCGGTGACGACCCGGGTCGCACCGACGGATGCATCGAGCTCCTCGGCGACCTCGCCGAGCGCGTCGACCGCTTCGGGCGTGCCGAGGCCGGCGCCGACGCCGAGGATGAACGGCGCCTCGGACAGGTCCATCGTCGCCGCGTCGGCTTCGGCCACACCCAGCACCCGCGCGTCGAGCACCGTCGCATCGGTGGCGAGTGCGAAGCCGTCGAGGAGAGCCGGTGAGACCGTCTCGCCCGCCTCGTCACGGGGGGCTGCGCCGACACCGGTCTGACAGGTTGCGACGACGGGCAGGTCCACCCGGGCCTCGGCCTGTGCCCGGCCCGAGGCCCGTGGCAGCACGGCTCGGTGACCGTCCAACGCGAGCGTCCCGGCCAGGAACGGTCGCTGCAGTTGCGCGGCGAGGCGTGGCGCGAGATCCCGCCCGTCGGCAGACCCGGGCAGCAACACCACATCGGCATCGACGACCACCGGCGCGGCGGCCAACTCGCGCGCCCACGCTCCCGGGGCGAACGCCTCGGCCTCGGCGAACAGCATCATCACATCGGCGAAGCCTCCCTCGGCAAGCGATTCCGCCGCGGTGGCCAGTTCTCGGCCGATCAGCACGGCCCGCACTGCAGTGACCGCAGCGGTCATCTCCAGCGCCATCCCGAGCGCATCGGACGCGCCGACCGCAAGCTCGCCGTCGCGTACGGTCACCACGACCGTCACCGCCGAAAGGGCTGCGCTCACCATGTGTCGTCTCCGCCGATCGCGGCGCCGATGCGTTCGCCTTCGATGACCGCGGCGTGGGCGCGTCGTGGCGCCACGCAGTCTCCGGCCCGTCGCACCGGCACTCCCGCGCCGCGCAGCGAGTGGTAGAGGTCATCGGCGGGTTCGCCCGGTACGGCCAACACCACCCAGTCCGGCGAGCGGGTGTGCATGACTCCGGTGGGGTGGTGCAGCAGTTGCAGGGTGCCCGCGCTCGTGTCGCCGTCGCCGGGCAACTCGAATCCCTGCGCGACCAGTTCGATCGACTGGGAGATTCCTTTCGCCGATGCGCGGATCCACCACTGCTCCAGATCGAGGGTGATACCGAGGTCCTGGCCAACGACCATCCCCGGAGTGATCACCTCGACCTCACAGCCCCGGTCGGCGAGCAACTCGGCCACCGAGGTGGCGTGGTGGAACCCGATCTCATCGATGACCACGACCGAACCGGTCGGTGCGGCCGACCCGTCCAGCACCGCGGTCACGTCCACGATCCGCTCCGCTTCGGCGGGAGCCCACCATGGGCGGGCCGCCCGGGCACCCGTCGCAATCACGACCCGATCCGCGGCGTAGCGCTCGACGTCTGCGGGGGTCACGCGGGCACCGTAGCGAATGTCCACGCCGTTGCGGGTCGCCTCGGAAAGCTGATTGCGCACGAGATCGCCCAGCTCAGCCCGGTTCGGCACCGATGCGGCGAGCCGCACCGTTCCGCCGGGGTGGCTACCCGCTTCGAACACGGTGACCTCGTGGCCGTTGCGCGCCGCGGCGAGCGCGGCCTGCATGCCCGCCGGGCCGGCGCCGGCGACGAGCACGCGCTGGCGTGCAGTCGGGCGGCGCTTCAACCCGACCGGGGTCGATTCCTTGCCCGTGCGGGGGTTCTCGATGCAGCCCAGCCAACGGTTCAGCCCCATCCGGCCGACGCATTCCTGATTGCACGACAGACACAGCCGAACGTCTTCGACGTTCTCGCTGCGGGACTTGGCGGCAAAGTTCGCGTCGGCGATCTGGCCGCGCACGACACCGACCAGGTCACAATGGCCTTCGGCCAGTGCGCGTTCAGCCTGGAGCGGGTCCTTGATGCGGCCGACGCCGACCACGGGAAGGCTCGTCGCCTTGCGCAGCGCCGAGGGGATGAACGAGGCATACCCGGGCGGAACGTGCATCGACGCCTCGATCATGAACAGCGACGCGGTGGCCACCCCGATCGAAGTGTTCAGGTAGTCGACGTTGCCGGCCACTTCGACCATCTGCGCGATGCGGATCGCGTCGTCGATGGTGGTGCCGCCCTCGATGAGTTCGTCGCCACAGATCCGCACGCCGAGCGCCAGACCCGGCCCGATCGCGGCACGCACCGCGTCGACCAACTCCAACAGCAGCCGGGCCCGGTTGGCGAGAGAACCGCCGTAGTCGTCGGTGCGCTTGTTGGTGACCGGTGACAGGAACCCCCGCACGATCGACGAGTGCGAGCACTGCAACTCGATGCCGTCGAAACCGCCTTCGGCACACCGCTCCGCAACGTCGGCATAGCCGGCGACGACCTCGGCGATCTCGGCGGCGTCGATGGCCTTGGGCACCTCGCGGAACAGCGGGTCGGCCACAGCGGAAGGTGCCCAGACCGGGCGGCGTGAGTACATCGAAGATGCCTGGCCGCCG
>DASSYG010000174.1:0-4912 GCA_035703405.1 Acidimicrobiales bacterium
CCGGGCGCACCAGGCCCGATCGGATTGAACACGCGCAGCACCGTGCCGTCGATGTCACCACGCGACGCCGCCTCCAGCACCAGATTCGTCGCGGCGAGCTTGGAACGGCCGTACGCGCCGACTGGTTCGCACCGGTCGGACTCGACGACCGGTCGACCCGGTTCACCGATGCCGTACTCGGCGGCCGAGCCGAGTTGGATCAGTCGTGTCCCCTCGCGCCCGCCCAGGCTGTGGACGAGGCGGGCGACGAGGTCCACGTTCAGTTCCTGGAAAGTGACGTCGTCACCGGCGGTCGCACCGACGCAGTTGACGACCACCTGCGGATGGACCTCGTCCCACAACCCGGTGAGATCGGCATCCGATGCGGTGATGAGATCGAGGGTCCGGATGCCTTCGCCGCGACCTGGGCCGACGTTCCTGTGCAGGTGGCGAACCACCTCTCCAGACGCCGGATTCCGGACCAGCACCTCGGCGACCCCGCGACCGATGAACCCGTTCGCACCGAGTACCAGAAAGCGGCGGGGAGGAGGTCGGGAGTTCTGGTTCTCGGACATCGCACTAGCGGGCAGCCAGGGTTCGGCGTGCGCGACCGGGTCCGAAGAGCGAATCCTTGATCGCGGGAAACTCCTCGTTCGCCCGGTCGTAGTCGTCGGGTCGCCCGATGTCGAGCCAGTAACCGTCGAAGGGGTAGCTCGCGGGCGTCCGGCCGCGGCTGATCTGGTCGAGGATCAGTTCGTCGAATCCGAAGGGCAGCCCGGCGGTGTAGTCGGCCAATGTCGAGCGGGAAAGGGCATACACGCCCATCGAGACCGAGTACCTCAACGATGGCTTCTCGGTGAATCCCCGTACGCTGCACCCGTCGACGTCGAGGACGCCGAAGTCGACTCGGTGCTCTCGTTCATAGGTCGCCACCGTCATCGGCGCGCGGGTGCCACGGTGGTATTCGAGCAGGGCCCCGAAGTCGAGGTCGGTGAGGATGTCGCCGTTCATCAGCAGGAACTCCTCGGGGAGCTCGTCGGCGATCCGAAGAGCGGGACCGATCGTTCCCAGCGGGGCCTCTTCGGTGTGGTAGTCCACCTGGATCCCCCATTGGCTTCCGTCGCCGACATAGGCCCTGACCAACTGGCCGAGGTGCCCGATCGCGAGCACAGCACGGGTGAACCCGCACTCGGCCAACTGACGCAGCACGATCTCGAGGATCGAGTGGTCCTCACCGATCGGCACGAGAGGCTTGGGAAGCAGTGTCGTGTAGGGACGGAGACGCACTCCTTTCCCTCCGGCCAGGATCACCGCTTCACGACAATGGTCGATGTCGCTGTCGATGGGTGCTTTCGGTGCTGCAGATGTCCACATGGTGGTTCCTCCTTGATCGGGACGGTTCTTCAGATCGCGTATTCGGCGGTCCGGTACTGGGCGAGGTTCTCGGGATCGGTGAACCAACGAGCGGTCCGCGCCAGGCCTGCGGTCAGGTCCACCTGGGGCTTCCACGACGTCGCCATGCGCAGCTCAATGCTGTCGGCGACCAGACGCTGGACTTCCGAAGCCTCTGGTCGGACCCGTTCGGCGTCACAGCTCACGTCGACATCGACGCCCATCGTCTGCCCGATCTCCACCACCAGTTCGCCGATGGAGATCTCCGTACCCGACCCGGCGTTGAAGGTCCGCCCGTGAATCTCGTCGTCTGCCTCGACCAACGCGCAGAAGGCGGCTGCGGTGTCGGTTGCGAAGTTGAAGTCCCGCGTCGGCGAGAGCGAGCCCAGGTGGATGGCGCGTTCGCCGGCGGCGATCTGGGAGATGACCGTGGGGATGATCGCCCTTGCGGACTGTCGCGGACCGTAGGTGTTGAACGGCCGCAGGGTGACCGCCGGCAGTCCGAAGCTGAGGTGGTAGCTCTCGACCAGTTTGTCGGCGGCGACCTTCGATGCCGCGTAGGGCGACTGCGCTTGAAGAGGGTGCGTCTCGTCGATCGGTACGGTCCGCGCGGTTCCGTACACCTCGCTGGTGGACGTGTGCACCAGCCGACCGATGCCCAGTCTCCGGACCGCTTCGAGCACGTTCAAGGTGCCGGTCACGTTCGTGTCCACATAGGAGCGGGGCGCGACGTACGAGTACGGGATGGCGATCAGTGCGGCCAGATGACAGACGACGTCGACACCGTCGAGGAGAGAGGCCACCGAACCGGGATCGCGCACGTCGCCCGCCTCGATCTCGACGCCCTCCAACGTGTCGTGTCCGAGTCGATCCAGCCAACCGCGGCTTCCGAATGAGTTGTACTGCACCATCGCCCGGACGCGGTGGCCTCTGGCGACCAACTCTTCGGTCAGATGGGAACCGATGAAGCCTTCGGCTCCGGTGACGGCAACGAAACTGGACATGTCCTCAGACCACCTTCAAGTCGATTGGAACGGATTGGAGACGGCGCGGCAGGCCGTCAGGGTCAACGAAGCCGCGAGCAGCACACAGCACGCCAGGGTCCAGACACGGAGTGAACCGAAGTCCATGACATGTCCGGAGCGGGTGAACCAAAGGATCCCGGCCGAACCCACGACGGCGCTCACCGACCAGCACCGCAGTGTCCGTTCGACCCCCGCGTAGGTGATCGCGACGAGGTCGATGCACAGCATGACGCCGAGACTCACCTGCACACCGAGTCGACTGATCGACAGTCCGCTCCCGAGCAGGTGTCCCACGATGCCCACCCCCACCGAGAACCCGACGATCGCCGCGCCGTAGCAGGCCACGACCCGCATGAACGCCCGACGGGCGCGCGCCACGTAGCGACCGACGTCGACCGACACCGCGTTCAACCGGTGCAGGGTCGCGGCGAGCGTCCGGTGGTGCCACTCCATCACGCCGAGGCTCAGCAGCAACGGCCAGCTTGCGATCGACACGCTCGGAGGCGCACCGGCCGAGACAGAAGTGCCGGTCGTGATCGCCAGCGTCAGAACGACCGAAGCCAACAACCCACAGCCGGCACCGTGCACGAAGTGCTCAGCGGCTCCGCCGAGTTCGTGACCGCGCAGTGTGCGGCAAGCGCCGTTGCCCCAGGGCACGCCGTACAAGGCTGCCCCCACGACGATCGCGACGGCGGTCAGTTCCGCCCCGAGCGCCAGCGGAGCCTGCCACGACATCTCGGAGCCCCAGATCGCCGCCGCGGCGGCAAGCCCCGCCGGAACGAGTGACCACCCGAGCACCGCATCGCGACTCTCGACCAGCAACATCGCGCTCGCCGCCATGTAGGCCACGAAGAGCGCCACCACGATGATCCCGGTCGAATCGACAGAATCCGAGACGGCGCCGATGGCCACGGTGCACGCGGCCGCGGCCAGCGGAAGGCCTCCCAGTAGGACGAGTCGTTCGCCGCCGGTCAGTCGTGTCCTCGCGTTGGCCAGCGCGTAGCCGACCGACGCCACCAGTTGTCCGACTGCCCAGCCGAGCGTCAAGGCCAACGGGAGACACCACCACAGCAAGGACACGCCTCCCGCGCGGAGCACATCGGTGAAGGCGAGACCCGGAACGGCGAACATGGCACCACGCTTGAGGTCGGCCAGTCCGCCGCTGCGAGGGGAGTCGTCGGCCGTGGCGTCCTGTCGGAACGCAACGTGGTCGTAGATGTGCTGGGCGAGGTCGAAGACGTCGCGGTGGCCGAACGTGCCGGTGATCGTCCGGTTCGGCACGCCGACCGCTTCGAGGGCAGCCGCGATCTCGAGCGGGTCGACTGCCGCACTCGCGATCGCCTGCAGGTCGTGCTCCGGCTCGGTCGAGGCCGAGTCCAGGGCTTGGTCGAGATCGGTCGACCTGGTGAAAAGCTCCGCCAGCGCCTCGTCGAACGCGGCCCCTTCCAGCCGGGTCGGCGCGACCGCCGTTGCCAACATGGTCATGCGGCGCGGTCGCCTTGGTGACCTGCCAGTTCCCGGTAGCAGGAGCGATGTGCCTGCAGACAGGCATCGAGGGTGAACGACGCGACGACCTTGCGCCGTCCGGCGGCGCCGAAGGAGCGTCTCAGCGAGCGGTCCGCGAGGAGGCGGAGGCAGTTGGCTGCAAGCTGTTCGTCGTCACGCGGCGGGGCCAGGAGCGAAGGGTCCACGACCGCTTCGGAGACACCACCAACGTCGGTCGCGACCGTGGGACGCCCACACGACATGGCTTCGATGAGTGCAAAGGGGAACCCTTCGGAGATGCTCGTGAGCATGACGACCTGGCCCTGCCGGTAGGCATCGGCGGCGTCGGGAATGCGCCCTTCGAAACTGGCCGATCCCCTCAGGTCGAGATCGTCGAGAAGCTGTCGGCATTCTCGTGCGTAGTCCTCATCGCCCTGGGCGGCGGTCCCGTAGATACGGAGGCGAGCTTCGGGAACGGAGTGATGGATCCTGGCGAACGCGCGGAGCAGGGTCTTGGGGTCTTTGAGCGGATTGATCCGCCCGACCCAGGTGATGACCGGTTCGTCGGGTTCGTCACCCGCATCGCAGAACGCATCGGGATCGATGCCGTTGTGGATGCAACGGATCCGTTCGTCAGAGATGCCTTCGATCCGTTCCCAGCGTCGGTTGTAGTCGCTCCCCGGCGTGATCAGGTCCGCGACCTCGTAGCCGGTCTGGGTCAGTCGACGGACAAAGGTGAGCAGGAGGCGGCGCGCCGCAGCGGGCATCGTGTCGGGGCCGTTGGCGAGCAATGTCTCGCGTAGATAGATGCCGTGCTCGGCGAGGATGAACGGAGTCCCGTGGTCCCATTTCGCAGCAAGCGCGACGAGCACACCGAGCCCGTTCGCGGCGCTGTGGCACACGTCGGCCCGGGGGGCGGGTCGAACCAGCGGCCGGAGCAGATGCTCCAGGCGCTGCAGGACGACGACGCCATCGTGGACGCTCGGTCGCGCCGGGTCGTGGTCGTGGTGCCGACCGATCGCGACGTCGCC
>DASSYG010000205.1:0-5454 GCA_035703405.1 Acidimicrobiales bacterium
AAGCATTTCGCGTGCAACTCCATGGAGGACGCCCGTTTCCGGGTCGACGTGCAGGTCGCCGACGACGTGCTGCGCGACGTGTACCTGGCCCCCTTCGAGCGGATCGTGAAAGAGGGAGTGGCGGCGGTCATGTCGGCCTACAACTCGGTCAATGGTGAGTGGTGCGGCCAGAACCACAAGCTGCTCACCACGATTCTGCGGGAGGAGTGGAAGTTCGAAGGGTTCGTGATGTCGGACTTCATGTTCGGGCTGCGCGACAGCGCCGCAGCGATCAACGCGGGTCTCGATCTGGAGATGCCCTTCGCCATGATCCACGACGCCCACCTCGCCGACGCGCATCGCCGCGGCGACGTCGACGAGGCGACGATCGACACCGCGGTGTTGCGGTTGCTGCGCACCCAGCTCGCGTTCGCCGAACCGGAGGGCGACCCTGCCGACTATTCACCCGACGTGGTGGCCTGTGAGGCGCATCGGGCGCTCGCCCGCGAGGTGGCGACCCGGTCGATCGTGTTGTTGCGCAACGAGCCGGTCGCCGGTATGCCGGTCCTCCCGCTCGACGCCACCGCGTTGAAGCGAGTGGCCGTGATCGGTCGGCTCGCCGCCATCCCCAACACCGGCGATCACGGATCGAGCGCGGTGCGGCCGCCCTACGTCGTCACACCGCTTCAAGGGTTGCGCGCCGCGCTCGAACCACATGGCGTGGTCGTGGACCACGACGACGGCAAAGACCCGCCCGCCGCTGCCCGCACGGCTGCCGGGGCGGACGCCGTGCTCGTCGTGGTCGGCTACACCCACGACGACGAGGGTGAGAACGTCGGCGACATTCCCACCGAACTGCTTGCGCTGTTCCCTCCGATGCCAGATGAGCTCGCAGACGACTTCGCAGCGGCGTTCGCCGAGCGAAGCAGCGGTGGCGGTGGCATGGGCCAGGGCGGTGACCGGAGCTCCTTGCGTCTGCGCGCCGAGGACGAAGCGCTCATCGAAGCCGTCGCCGCCGCGAACGATCGGGTCGTCGTCGTGTTGATGTGCGCCAGTGCGGTGTTGATGCAGACCTGGCAGCACCTCGTCGAAGGCATCGTCATCCTGTGGTATCCGGGCATGGAGGGCGGCCACGCCCTGGCCGACGTCGTGCTCGGCCACGCCGCGCCCACTGGTCGGCTGCCGTTCGCAATTGCCACGAGCGCCGAGCACCTGCCGCCCTTCGACCCACAGGCCACCTCGAACTCTTATGGACCATTGTTCGGCCAACGACTCCTCGACGACCTCGGCGTCGAAGCGGCGTACCCGTTCGGGTTCGGCCTCACGTATTCCTGAACGTCATCGTCGCACCGGCCGGCAGGCCCGCGCGTCAGGTGCCGTCGCCCGCGATCGCGTCGATCGCCTCGGCAAGATCCCGGTCCCGGTCGGTGATGCCGCCGGCATCGTGGCTGGTCAAGGAGATCCTCACCGTGTTCCACGCATTCGACCAGTCCGGATGGTGATCGCGTTTCTCGGCCGCCATGGCGACCCGGGTCATGAAGCCCCAGGCTTCTGAGAAGTCGGCGAAGGTGAACTCACGTTTCAGGGAGTTGTCGTGTTCGGTCCATGCAGCATCCATACGTCCAGCCTGCCGGGAGTAGGTGACCATTGCCACGACAGGGGTGGTTGACGCAAATCCCGACCACCTTGGTAGGGTTTCAAACATGACCAAGTTGCTCGACTTTCCGGACCCGGTGAACGACCATGCGGCACGAACCGTCGCTGCGGGTGTGGTGCTGCTGTGTCTGGCGACGATCCTGACCGGTTCGCCGGTCCCGTTGGCGTTGTTGGTCTACGGCTTCGCCGCCCGCGTGGCGACCGGGCCCACGCTCAGCCCGTTGGGACAGTTCGCCACCCGGGTCGTCGCTCCTCGCCTCGGTGAGGCCAAGCTCGTTCCCGGGCCGCCCAAGCGGTTCGCCCAAGGCATGGGGCTCGTGTTCAGCGGCACCGCCGCGGTGCTGTTCTTCGGGTTCGGGCTGCACACCGCCGCCTTGGTCGTGGTCGGCATGCTGGCGCTCCCCGCGTTCGCCGAAGCCGCGTTCGGCTACTGCATCGGTTGCAAGATCTTCTCGCTGCTTATGCGCTTCGGCGTGATCCCCGAGTCGGTGTGCCCCGAGTGCGCCGATTTGTCCAAGCGCTACCCCGAGCGGTACGCCACGACCCACTGATTCGACCCCCCCGATCCGCGGAGTGGCGCGTCCGCCCCGTCGACGTGGGACAATGGCCTGGTCATGGCCACCGACGCCCGCACCTATTCGATCGTCACCCTCGGGTGCGCGAAGAACCAGGTCGACTCCGACAAACTCGCAGGCAAGCTCGAAGCCGACGGGCTCGACGCGGTCGCCGATCCGGGCGATGCGGATCTGATCGTCGTCAACACGTGCGCGTTCATCGAAGAGGCCCGCACCGAGTCGATCGACACGGTGCTGGGTCTCGACGACGTTCGTCGCGACGGCTCCCGGCTGGTGGTGACCGGCTGCATGGCCGAGCGTTACGGCGACGAGTTGGCCGAAGCCCTGCCCGAAGTCGACCGGGTCGCCGGATTCGGTCGTGAACTCGACCCCGATCACATCCCGACCACGGGCAGCTCCGGGCCGGTCAGCCTGGGTATCGGGCGCAAACCTCGCCCCGCGGGCGCATCGGTCGCCGATTTCGACCTGTTGAACCTGCCCCGCCCCGCCACCGCACGACCGTGGGCGTACGTCAAGGCTGCAGAGGGCTGTGACCGGGCGTGCGGATTCTGTGCGATCCCGACGTTCCGTGGCAAGCAACGGTCCCGTCCGATCGATTCGGTACTCGCCGAGATCGAGGCGCTGGACGTGTCCGAGATCGTGCTCATCGCACAGGACCTCGTGTCCTATGGTCGGGATCAGGGCCAGGGGAGCCTGCAACTCGAGGAACTCGTGCGCAAAGCCGCCGAGCGGGTCGCCTGGGTGCGTCTGCTGTATCTGTACCCCTCCGGGCTGACCGACGCGTTGATCGACGCGATGCTCGCCACCGGCGTCGCGTACTTCGATCTGTCACTGCAGCACGTGTCACCGCCGCTGCTGCGACGGATGCGTCGCCCCGGCTCGGCAGAGAAGTTCGCTTCCCGGATCGACGCGATCCGTGCTCTGGAGCCGAGCAGTGCGTTCCGGTCGAACTTCATCGTCGGCTACCCCGGCGAGACCGAAGCCGACCACGATGCGCTGTTGGACTTCGTCGAATGGGCCCGTCTGGACTGGTGTGGGTTCTTCGCCTACTCACCCGAGGACGGCACCCATGCGGTCGGTCTCGACGGCCAGGTGCCCCGCGGGCTGGTCGCCGACCGGCTCGCGGAATTGCGCGAGCTCCAGGAACGCATCACCGCCGATGCTCGTGACGATCTGGTGGGTACCTCCACCCGTGTGCTTGTCGACCGGTCAGGGGTGGCTCGCAGCCATCGCGAGGCGCCCGAGATCGACGGCATCATCCACGTTCCGGAAGCGCTCGAGGTCGGGGCGTTCTGTGACGTCGAGATCATCGGCGCGGCGGGCACCGACCTCGAAGCCGTACCGGTTCGCGCAGGAGTGGGGGAGCTGATCCGGTGACCGAGGTGGACGGCCAGTCGCAGGTCGGGTCCTTCCCGCCCGACCGGTTCGGGCCGTCCGCGTTGATGACCCCCGCGAATCTGGTCACCCTGGCCCGACTCGCCCTGGTGCCGCTGCTCGTCGCCCAGATCTTCGCCGATCGGGTGAGCTGGGGCACGTTCATCCTGGCGTTCATCCTGGCCGCGACCGACGGCGTCGACGGCTACATCGCCCGCCGGCAGGGCTCGACCCGCTCCGGAGCGTTCCTCGACCCACTCGCCGACAAGGCGCTCGTGCTGGGGGCGATGTTCGCGCTGGTGGCCACCGACGCCATGTGGTGGGTGCCCGTGGGGATCATCGCGGTCCGTGAGCTGGTGATCAGCGTGTACCGCTCCTGGTGGGGTCGCCGCGGACTGGCGGTGCCCGCCCGCGGCCTCGGCAAGGTCAAGACCGTGACCCAGGAGTTGGCGATCGGTGCGGTGATCGCGCCGGCGACCGCCGAGTTCGTCGGATTCGGCCAGGCGTTGCTGTGGATCGCAGTTGTGCTGACGGTTGCCTCGGGGGCGCAGTACCTGCTTTCGGGCCGGGCGGCGGTGACCGAGATGGATCGCTGAATCGGTCCGTCGCCGACGCCCGGTCGACGCGGTCTACACCCGACCCATGACCTCGGCGGCGACCAGTTCGAGGTGGTCGAAGTCCGCCAGGTCGAGTACCTGCAGGTACAGCCTCGTCGCACCGATCGCGGCGTAGGAGGCGATCTTTTCGAGCGCTTCTTCCGGGGTGCCCGCGACTCCGTGGGCGCGGATTTCGTCGGGTTCGCGGCCGATCGCGGCGGCGCGACGGGCCACCTCGTCGTCGTTCGCGCCCACACACAGCACCTGCGCAGCCGAGTAGATCACCTCGTCGGGGTCACGGCCTGCGGTCGCACAGGCGTCACGAACCCGGCCGAAGGCGGCAGCGGTGTCGTCCACCGGGCGGAACGCCACGTTGTACTCGTCCGCGTAGCGGGCTGCGAGCGCCGGGGTGCGGGCCGGGCCGGTGCCACCGACGATGATCGGCGGGTGTGGCGACTGCACGGGCTTGGGAAGCGCGGGGGAGTCGGTGAGCGAGTAGTGGTCGCCGGCGAAGGAGAACGTCTCACCCGCCGGGGTGTCCCAGAGCCCGGAGACGATCGCGAACTGTTCTTCCAGGCGGCCGAAGCGTTCGCCCACCGATGGGAAGTCGATGCCGTACTGGGCGTGTTCGAGTTCGTACCAGCCGGCGCCGAGGCCGAGTTCGACCCGACCATTGCTCATGGCGTCGACGGTCGCGACGGTGATCGCGAGCGGACCGGGAAGCCGGAACGTGCCCGCGGTGACCAGCGTGCCCAGGCGGATGGTCGAGGTGTCCCGGGCGAGACCGGCCAGGGTGGTCCACGCGTCGGTCGGGCCGGGCAGGCCGGTCACGTCGCCCATCTTGGTGTAGTGGTCGGACCGGAAGAAGGCCCCGAAGCCGAGCCGCTCGGCGTAGGTCGCCACGGTGAGCAGGTCGTCGTAGGTGGCCCCTTGCTGGGGTTCGGTGAAGATGCGCAGCTCCATGGGAGCCCAGGGTAGGCGGCGTACCGCGGCTTCGGCGGCCGGGCGGCGCCATCCTTGCCGGGCGGGGGGATGGTAGAACGGCACCCGAGCATCCAGGAGGTTCCCCCGTGCGCGGTCGAAGACTCATCGCAGTGGTGGTGGTGTGCCTGGCGGTGGCCGGATGCACGTCGACCGACGGATCCGACGGAGCAGCGACCGAGACCGGCCCGTCGACGACGGTCCTGCACCAGCCGATCAGCGTGCCGGCTGGCCTCGGCACACACGCCGTGGCGGCGAGCGACGACTGGGTGGTCGGGGTGCTGAAGGTTCCC
>DASSYG010000366.1:0-2037 GCA_035703405.1 Acidimicrobiales bacterium
CCTGGTGGGGCAGCGAACCGCCGTTGGTGTCGCACAGCACCAGCACGTCGGCGCCGGCGATCGCCGCGGCCTCGAGAACCCGCAGGGTGAACTCGGCGTTCTGGTGCATCCCGTCGAAGAAGTGCTCGGCGTCGAAGAAGACTCGCAATCCCGCACTCTTGAGAAAGCGGACCGAGTCGGCGACCATGGCCACGCCCTCTTCGGGTGTGGTGCGCAGCGCCTCGGTCACATGGAACTCCGATGACTTGCCCACGATGCACACCGTCGAGGTTCCGGCCTCGATGAGCGCTCGCAGGGTCGGATCGTCATCGACCTTGCCGCGGGGTCGCCGCGTGGAGCCGAACGCGACCAACTCGGCGTCGGAGAGTTTCAGCTCGTCGGGTGCCCGACGGAAGAATTCGGCGTCCTTGGGGTTCGCTTGCGGGTAACCGCCTTCGATCCAGCGCACCCCGAGCCATTCGAGTTGTTCGGCGACCCGCAGCTTGTCGTCCACCGACAACGAGATGCCTTCGAACTGCGATCCGTCCCGCAGCGTGGTGTCGAAGATGTCGACCGCTTCGGGAAGTGCGGCCGCATCAGGCGACATGTTCGACCCAGTGGGCATAGGCATCCACCTTGCCCGCCGCGGCGGAGGAATACTCCTGGGCGATCGCGAGCGTCATTGCTCCCGGACACGGAATCGTGCGGTCGTCCACCGAGTTGACTGCGGCGATCTCGGCCGCCGAGCCGCACAGGAACATCTCTTCGGCCAGGTACAGGTCGCTGCGCGACAGCTCTCCCATGACCGTCTCATACCCGAGGTCGGCCGCGATCGTCATCACCGAGTCCTGGGTTATGCCCTCGAGGGCGCCGGCAGACAAGGGCGGCGTGATGAGCCGCCCGTGGCGGGCGACGAACACGTTTTCACCGGTGCATTCCGACACCATGCCGGCCCGATTCAACAGCACCGCCTCGTCGTAGCCAGCATTGACCGCCTGGATCTTCGCGAGTGACGAGTTCACGTAGTTGCCGGTGACCTTCGCGGCGGGAGGCATGGTGTTGTGGTCGTGGCGCTGCCATGAGGAGATCTGCAGACGAATCCCCTTGGTGAGGCCGTCGTCGCCCAGGTACGCGCCCCACGGCCAGCACGCGATCGCCACGTCGATCGAACATGGGATCGTGTTGAGCCCCATCTCGCCATAGCCGTAGTAGGCGATCGGGCGCACATAGGCACCGTCCAGACCCGAGACTCGCACGACCTCCTTGGACGCCTCGACCAGCTCGTCGACCGAATAGGGCAGCTCCATCATCATGATCTTCGCCGACCGGTGCAGGCGCTCCATGTGCTCGGTCAGTCGGAAGATCGCGGGCCCCTCCGCAGTCGGATAGGCGCGCATCCCCTCGAACACGCCCATGCCGTAGTGCAGTGAGTGGGTCAGCACGTGGATCTGGGCGTCTTCCCAGTCGACGAGCGAACCGTTCATCCAGATCTTCGGGGTGGGCGTGATGGGCATGCCGTCATTCTCCCACTCGGGCCGCGATGGCGGAACCCACCGAGGTGGTGCTCCCGCTAACCGGCTGGTCACAGGCCGCTCGGATGCGGACCGCGGCCTCGCCCTCGCCGAGGAAGTCGAGCATCAAGGCGGCGGACAGGATCGCCGCCCGCGGGTCGGCGGTGCCGGTGCCGGCGATGTCGGGCGCCGAGCCGTGGACGGGCTCGAACATCGACGGGCCCGTGCGGTCCGGGTTCAGGTTGGCCGAGCTGGCCAGGCCGACCCCACCGGACACGGCGCCCCCGAGGTCGGTGAGGATGTCGCCGAACAGGTTGTCGGTGACGATCACGTCGTAGCGGGCGGGATCCTGCACGAAGTAGATGCAGGCGGCGTCGACGTGGTGGTACGCGGTGTCGACGTCGGGGTACTCGGCGGCGACGTCGTCGAACGCCCGCTGCCAGAGGTCGCCGGCAAAGGTGAGCACGTTGGTCTTGTGCACCAGCGTGAGGTGCTTGCGCCGGCCCTGGGCGAGGTCGAACGCGTACCGGATGGCGCGCTCGGCGCC
>DASSYG010000095.1:0-3164 GCA_035703405.1 Acidimicrobiales bacterium
ACGCAGGGGTCCGGTGACGTGAAGTACCACATGGGCCAGTCTGGCAAGTTCACGTCCCGTAACGGGGCGACGATTCCCGTCGAGCTCGCCGCGAACCCGTCACACCTGGAGGCGGTCGACCCGGTCGTCGAGGGGCTCACTCGGGCGCGTCAGGACCGGATCGACGACCCCGAGGCGTTCAGCGTCCTGCCCGTGCTGGTGCACGGTGATGCGGCCTTCGCCGGCCAGGGCGTGGTCGCCGAGACGTTGAACCTGTCGACGATCAAGGGCTACCGGGTCGGCGGGACGATCCACGTGATCATCAACAACCAGCTCGGTTTCACCACGCCGCCCGAAGTCGCTCGGTCGTCCGAGTACTGCACCGATGTGGCGAAAATGGTGCAGGCGCCGATCTTCCACGTGAACGGCGACGACCCCGAGGCGTGTGTGCAGGTGGCCCGACTCGCCTACGCGTACCGCCAGGAGTTCCACACCGACGTCGTGATCGACATGGTCTGCTATCGCCGCCACGGCCACAACGAGGGCGACGATCCCAGCTACACCCAGCCGCTCATGTACAAGCGGATCGACGCGCGTCGCTCGGTCCGCAAGATCTACACCGAGACGTTGATGAAGCGTGGCGACATCTCGATGGAAGAGGCAGAGAAGGCGCTCGACGACTTCCAGGCCAAGTTGCAGACCGCCCTCGAAGAGACGCGTAACTCCGCGCCGCCCGCCGGGTTGATCGCGAAGCGGCCGCCTGCCCCGGTCGGGGTGCTCCCGCCGGTGCCCACAGGCGTCGATGCCGGGGTCCTCGATCGGATCTACGGGGTGATGTCCCACCCGCCGGAGAGCTTCACCGTCCACCCGAAGCTCGCCCGCCAGTTCGCCAAGCGCGACGACCTGTACCACGGCGGAGAAGTGGACTGGGCTCTCGCCGAATCGCTCGCGTTCGGTTCGCTCCTGCTCGAGGGGTCGCCGCTGCGCATGTCCGGGCAGGACACTCGTCGGGGCACGTTCTCGCAACGTCATTCGGTCCTGGTCGATTACGAGACCGGTGCGGAGTGGGCACCGTTGGCGAATCTCGGCGAGGACCAGGCGAAGTACTGGATCTACGATTCACTGCTTTCGGAGTACGCGGCGCTCGGGTTCGAGTACGGCTATTCGGTGGCGAACCCCGACGCCCTGGTGATCTGGGAGGCCCAGTTCGGTGACTTCGTCAACGGTGCGACGACGATCATCGACGAGTACCTGGTCGCCGCCGACGACAAGTGGGATCAACAGTCCGGCCTCGTGCTGTTGTTGCCCCACGGCTACGAGGGCCAGGGACCGGATCATTCCTCCGGCCGCATCGAGCGGTTCCTTCTGCTGTGCGCCGAGGACAACATCCAGGTCGTCAACGCCTCGACCTCGGCGCAGTACTTCCACCTGCTGCGTCGTCAGATGCACCGGGCGGTACGCAAGCCGCTGGTGGTCTTCAGTCCCAAGTCGTTGCTGCGGGCCAAGGCCGCCCATTCACCGGTCGCAGCGTTGACCAGTGGCTCCTTCGCAGAGGTACTGGACGATCCTCACTACGAAGACGCCGATCGTTCGGCGGTGGAACGGGTGTTGGTGTGCAGCGGCAAGATCGGTCACGAGTTGCTGGCCGCCCGGGACGACAAGGGAGTCGACGTCGCGGTGGTGCGCGTCGAACAGCTCTATCCCTGGCCGGGAGATCAACTGGGCGCGATCTTCGAGCGCTACCCTTCCGCGCAGCACATCCGCTGGGTGCAGGAGGAACCGGAGAACATGGGTCCCTGGTCCTTCGTGCACCGTCGTCTCCCGGATGTGGCAGGACCCGCACGCACGGTCGACCACATCAGCCGAGCGGAGTCGGGAAGTCCGGCGACCGGCAGCCACGCGATCCACGTTCAGGAACAGAACCAGGTCATCGACGGCGCGCTGTCGTGATGGTCGACGGACCATCCCCGTTTCCGACGCGACATTTTGGTTGACTGGTCCCTGTCATGGCCCCGAAGCACGTCGTCGTCGACGGATCGAACATTGCAACCGAGGGGCACTCACGACCGAGTTTGTCCCAACTCGACGAGGCGGTGAGCGCATTTCTCGACGAGTACCATCCCGACAGTTTCACGGTCGTCGTCGATGCCACGTTCGGCCATCGGATTCCCGAGAGCGAGCGTGCGGCCTACGAGGAGGCGATCCTCGCCGGCGAGATCGTGTCGCCGCCGGCGGGTGCGGTCGGCCGGGGCGACGCCTTCGTGCTCAAGATCGCGGACCAGGCGTCGTCGGTGGTGTTCTCGAACGATTCGTTCCAGGAGTTCCACGGCGAATATCGCTGGCTGTTCGACGAGGGACGGCTGATCGGCGGCAAGCCGGTTCCGGCGGTGGGCTGGGTGTTCGTGACGCGTACGCCGGTGCGCGGCCCGACGAGCAGGAAAGCCACGAAGGACGCCAACAGCAGACGTCGATCGGGCGGAAAGTCGCCATCCAGGACGTCGGAGGCGCCCTCCAAGTCACCTTCCAGGTCGACGGCGAAGCTCGACGTGCCGAAGGTGACCGTTCCGGGGACGAAACCCAAGGTCGGTGACACCCCCACCACGGCCGCCAAGACCGGCGGCCGTCGCGCCAAAGCTGCTCCGAAAGCGGAAACGTCGCAACCGGCGGGTCAGCGCAACAACAAGCGGCCACCGGCGAACGCGCCGATGCCGTATCTGGAGTTCGTGGAGACCCATCCGGTCGGCTCGACCATCACGGCCACGGTCGACCGGTTCTCATCTCATGGCGCGTACGTGAAGGTGGGCGGCCTCGAGGCTTACGCGCCGCTGAAGTTGATGGGCGACCCTGCTCCGCGGCGCGCCCGCGATGTGGTGAACATCGGCGAGGCCTACCAATTCGATGTCCACGGCTTCGATGCACCGAACCGTGGAGTCGACGTGGCGCTCATCTTGGGCGCCGTTCCTACACAATCGGCCGAATCGACCGATGAAGTGACGAGTCCCGAACCCACCGTCCAGGAGGACGACTCCATGGCAGCATCCAAGAAGTCACCAACGAAGAAGGCTCCGGCGAAGAAGGCGACCACGGCCAGGAAGACGACCGCGAAGAAGACGGCGGCGAAGAAGGCTCCGGCGAAGAGGGCCACGACCGCGAAGAAGACGGCGGCGAAGAAGGCTCCGGCGAAG
>DASSYG010000105.1:0-2550 GCA_035703405.1 Acidimicrobiales bacterium
CCACCGACGAGTGGTAGTCGAGGATGTCGACGAAGCGAGGCATCGCCACCGTCCTGACGAGATCGTCGCGAACCACCGTCTGCACGTAGAGGTCGGCGCCTCGACAGAGCCGATCGAGCGCGTCGCAGGGGATCCCGTCTCCCCCGATGACGATCGAGCGACCGCCGCGATCGAAGCGGTATCCGACGGTCGGCTCGACGGGACGATGATCGGTCCGACCGACCAGCACATGGACGTCATCGATCTCGAGGGTGTCGCCGTCGCCGATCTCGCGCACCTCGACGCGGGGCCCTTCCGTGAGGTCGTCGTGGTGTGCGAGCCGATACGAGATGTCGGGAGCGAGCATGTCCAGGGTCGCGCCGACGACCTCGGCGGTGCCGGGAGGTCCGTAGATCGGGAGGACAGCACTGACCGGGGACATCACCCAGGCCGTCGTGATGACGTCGTTCAGATCGGTGAGGTGATCGCTGTGGAGGTGGGTGAGCAGGACGGCCGAGAGGTGCATCGGCATGACCCCCGCACCTGCGAGCCGCATGACGACACCCCGCCCGGCGTCCACGAGCACCGACGCATCTCCGGATCGGACCAGTGACGACGGACCCGCCCGGTGGGGATCGGGGAGCGGACTCCCGGTTCCCAGCAGCGTCAGGAGCAACTCGTCCATGGCCGGACGGTAACTGTTGACAGTGCGACTGTCAATACATGCTCCGCGCGATCGAGTTGCGCGTGCGACCGGGGTGGCGTGCAGAATCGCGGGATGGCGAACGCGGCAACGAACAATGGAGCGAAGCGCGGCGCGGCGGAGGACACGCGCTTGGGCCGCCTCGCAGGATGGTGCTTCGACCACCGGCGCATGGTCCTCGGACTCTGGCTCGTGGCCCTCGTGGTCTCCGGCATCGCGAGCGGTGCGGTCGGCACCCAGTTCTCCAACTCGTTCGGCGGCGGCGGATCGGAGTCCGCGCGTGCCCAGACCCTGTTGCAAGAGCGCTTCCCCTCCCATTCGGGCGCGACGGTGAACGTCGTCTTCCACGCCGACACGCCCCTGAGCGCGCCTGCGAACGGGGCCAAGATCGACTCCCTGACCGGGGAGCTCTCGAAGCTTCCCGGCGTCGCAGCGGTTGCTCCGCCCGACCCCAGTCAGGGGCTGCGCGGCCAGACGTCCGCTGACGGCCACACGGCGTTCGCCACCGTGACCTTCGACGCGGACATCGGCAACCTCGAGAACGCACAGGTCGCGAAGGTCGTCGACACGGCCCGTGCCGCCGATTCCGCCGACCTCCAGGTCGAGGTCGGCGGCCAGCCGGTCGCGCTGGTCGAGCAGCCCGAGATGGGTTCGAGCGAGATCATCGGGATCCTCGCGGCGATCGTCATCCTGCTCGTCGCCTTCGGATCGGTGATCGCCATGGGCCTTCCGATCATGACGGCGCTGTTCGGACTCGGGATCGGCGTGAGCCTCCTCGCCTTCGTGAGCCACGTCCTGGACACGCCGTCGTTTGCGCCGCAAATGGCGATCATGATCGCGCTCGGGGTGGGGATCGACTACGCGCTGTTCATCGTGACCCGACATCGGGAGGTGCTCCACGGTGGTGCGACCCCGCGGCACGCCGCCGTCACGGCCCTTGCGACCTCGGGCCGGGCCGTGCTCTTCGCCGGCTCCACGGTCGTCATCTCGCTGCTGGGGATGTTCCTGCTCGGGATGTCGTTCATCTACGGGGTCGCGATCGGAGCGATCGCCGCCGTCGTGATGGTGATGCTCGGCTCGATCACCCTGTTGCCGGCGATGCTCGGGTTCGCCGGCCCGTCGATCGACCGGTTCGGCATCCAACGCTTCCTGCACCGTGGCGAAGGCGACGTCACCAAGACCTATTCGTACCGGTGGAGTCGCTTCGTGCAACGGCGGCCGATCGCGCTCGGTGGGGCGGCGTTGCTCGTGCTCTTGGTCCTGGCGATTCCGCTGTTCTCGATGCAGCAGTCCTTCAGCGACCAGGGCAACGACCCGACCTCCCTGACGACCCGGCGGGCGTACGACCTGCTCGCCGCGGGCTTCGGGCCTGGGTTCAACGGGCCACTCGTCGTCGCGGTCGATCTGCCCTCTCCCGCCGACAAGGCCACCGCCGCGAAGCTGCAGGCCGCGATCCAACGTGATCCCGGCGTCGCGGTCGTGGCCCCTCCGCAGTTCAATGATGCCGGGAACACAGCGACGGTGTTGGTGGTCCCCAAGACCTCTCCGCAGAACGTCAAGACGGAGATCCTGGTCCACCGCCTGCGGGACCAGGTGATCCCGGCGGCGGTGACGGGCACCGGCGTCGAGGCGCTGGTGGGTGGGATCACCGCGGCGTCCGTCGATGCCGCCGCCCACCTGACCGAGCGACTGCCCTGGGTGATCGGCGGCGTGGTGCTGCTCTCGTTCCTGTTGTTGATGTCCGTGTTCCGGTCACTGGTCGTGCCCCTGAAGGCCGCGGTGATGAACCTCCTGTCGATCGGCGCCGCCTACGGGATCATCGTGGCGATCTTCCAGTGGGGGTGGTTCAAGGGCGCGATCGGCGTGCA
>DASSYG010000125.1:0-7244 GCA_035703405.1 Acidimicrobiales bacterium
TGCTGCAGAGGACCTGTTCCGCTGAACTCCGGCGGCGAACGCCAACCGCCGGCTCGAAATCAGCGGGTCTTGGCGAACCGGCGGGAGGCCAGTGCGCCGAACACCAGGGTGATCCCGGCACACCAGATGAGGGTGAGCACGATCCAGTAGCCGGTCGAATGACCGATGCCGACACGTTCCGCGCCGCCCTGCATCAGACACCGCACCGCGTTGATCAGCACGCTCACCGGCTGGTTCGCGGCGAAGGGTTGCAGCCAATCGGGCATCGACGCGACCGGGACGTTCGCGGAGGACACGAACGAGAACGGGATCACCAGCATCGACAGTCCTTGCGCGGCCTGGGCGTTGCCACCGATGAGCCCGATGAGGATGAACACCCAGGCGAACGCGAACCCGGCGACGACGATCAATGCGAAGCCTGCCACCACGTCGGCCACGGGCGCGTGTACCCGGAACCCGATCGCGAAACTGAGCAGCCCGGTCACGAGCAGCCCCCAAGCGGTCAGCGCCGTGTCCGCGCACGCCCGACCGACCACCACGGCGACCCGCGGGATCGGTAGCGACCGCAGCCGGTCGTGCACGCCGGTCGCGGCATCCTCGGCGACCCCCGATGCCGCGGACATGCCCGTCCACAGCACGATCGTCGCGAGGAACCCGGGAACGAGAAAGTCGACGTAGCTGAGCGCGCCGCCTGTGGAGATCGCACCGCCGAACACGTAGCGGAACATGATGAGGAACATCGCCCCCTGCACGGTGCCCATGACGAGCACCTGAGGGGTGCGGAAGAACTGCAGCACCGTGCGACGCGCCGAGCCGATCGAGGTGGTGGCGAAACCTGCCCCATTTCTCGAAGGTGCGAGCGGGCGACCGCGCGCCGAATCGAGGGTCGCGGTGGTCATGAGAGCTGCTCCTGTCTTGTCGGTTCTGACTGGTCCGATGGCGTGGCGACGATCTGCCCGGTCAGGGCGAGGAACACCTCGTCGAGGGTCGGCCGGCGCAGACCGATGTCGTCGAAGGTCACGCCGCGATCGTTCAACTCGAGCACGACCGCGGTGAGTTTGTCCGCGCCACCGTCCACGGGCACCGACACCCGGCCGGTGTCACGGTCGACCCGGGGCGCCTCGACGCCGACCGTGGCGAGCACCTCGGTGACGATCCCAAGATGGGTCGGATCGTTCGGGCGAACCTCGATCACGTCACGGCCCGAGCGGTCCTTGAGCGACGCCGGGGTCCCCGATGCGATGACCCGGCCGTGGTCGACGATCACGACGTTCTTCGCGAGCTGGTCGGCCTCTTCGAGGTACTGGGTGGTCAACAGCACATCGGTCCCGTCGGCCACGAGCTCTCTGATCGCGACCCACAGTTCGCTGCGACTGCGGGGATCCAGTCCGGTGGTCGGCTCGTCGAGAAGCAGCAGGCGGGGGCGCCCCACCAGGCTGGCGCCCAGATCGAGTCGACGCCGCATTCCTCCCGAATAGTTCCGCACGAGCCGGTCACCGGCGTCGGCGAGTCCGAGCCGTTCGAGGATCGCGGCTGCGGACCGCTGGGACTCCCGTCGGTCGAGCCCGAACAACCGGGCGACGAGTTCGAGGTTCTCGGTGCCGGTCATCGCCGGTTCGACCGATGCGTACTGTCCGGCGAGTCCGATGACCTTGCGCACCTCCTTGGGTTGCGCGAACGCGTCGATCCCGGCGACGTGCAGTTCGCCTTCGTCAGGACGTAGGAGCGTCGCCACGGCGCTCACGAATGTGGTCTTGCCGGCGCCGTTCGGACCGAGCAACGCGGTCAGGTGTCCGGCTTCGGCAACGAGGTCGAGTCCGTCGAGAGCAGCGACCTCCTTGTATCGCTTGACGAGGCCATGGGCCTCGATGATGGGGGCCATCGGTGTCTCCGTTGTGGTCGATCGGCTCCGGGACCGCACGCCGAAGCACCCGACAGGTGTGACGCGCCGCCCCGATCGGTGGTCCTCACGGCCGGCCGGTTCACCGATCCGCAAGGGAACCGCGACGTTAGCGCGGACCCGCTCCGAATCGCCACGGATTCCCCGGCCGGTCGCGGGCCAACCGGTCGCAGGTCAGCCGGTCGCGGGTCGGTCGGTTCGGGTCAGGCTTCACGGGTCTGGAAATAGTCGAGCACCGCAGCGGCACCCACCGACAGCTCGGTCCAGGGCTTCCAACCCAGGTGCAGTTCGGCGCGGGACGGATCCAGTGCACTGCGGGCCACCTCGCCCAGACGAGCGGGTTGGAAATCAGGTCGGGCATCCACCCCTGCCGCGGCGGCCATCGCCTCGTACAACTCCACCACCGAGGTCTCCGTGGCGGTGCCGATGTTGCAGACGAGACCCCCGGCCCGGTCGATCGCCCGGGCGAACGCGTCGACCACGTCGTCGACGTAGACGTAGTCCCGGGTCTGGGAACCGTCGCCGTAGATGGTGCACGCCTCGCCGGCGAGCAGGCGGTTCGCGAAGATCGCCACGACCCCCGCTTCGCCGTGAGGGTCCTGGCGAGGGCCGTACACGTTCGCCAATGCCAGCGCGGTGAACTCCATCCCGTGCAGTTCCCGGTACGCGGCGAGGTAGTCGCCGGTGACCTTCTTGGCCACGCCGTAGGGCGAAAGTGGCACCTGGGGGTGGGCTTCGGTGACGGGAAAGTCCTCGTCGTCGACCTGGCCGTAGATCGTCCCGCCACTGGATGCGAACACGACCTTGCGGGCGCCACACGCACGCGCCGCCTCGATCACGTTGAGTCCGCCCATGACGTTCACGTCGGCGTCGAGCAGTGGATCCGACACCGAGACCCGCACGTCGATCTGGGCGGCAAGGTGGAAGACGACCTCGGGCGAACGGTGGGCGAACAGCGCGCCGATCCCGGGGTCTCTCACATCGATGCGGTGGAAGGTGACCTGACCCTGGCCGACGCTGCGGGCTTCGGCCAGATTCGACAGTTTGCCCGACGACAGATTGTCGACCACGTCGACGGTGTGACCCTCGGACAGGAGCCGGTCCACGAGCGTGGACCCGATGAAACCGGCGCCGCCGGTCACCAGAACGTGCATCACTCGGGTTCCGGTCGGCGGGCACCGTCGAGGGTCTCCCCCGCCGCAACGTCGACCTCGAGTCCGATGACCGACAGTCCGGTCACTTCGGCCCCGGCGCCGATTCGGGCTCCCGGCCCGACGATCGAGGTGTCGACGACCGCGCCGTCACCGATCGTGGCGCCGGCCATGACGACCGAGTCCGCCACGCTCGCCCCCGCACCGACCGCGACTCCTTCACCGATCACCGATCGTTTCACCTGCGCGTCGGGCGACACCATCGACCGATCGTGCACACCGGGTACCGCTTCGCCGCGCACGCCGTCGAGCAGATCGAGCTGCACCTGCAGGTAGTTGGCCGGCGTGCCCGTGTCGATCCAGTAGGTGTTGGACACGAACGCGTACAGCTCGCCGGTCTCCACGAGGCTCGGGAAGGTCACCCGTTCGATCGACACCCTTCCGACGTCGGCGATCCGGTCGATCACCGACGGCTCCAACACGTAGGTCCCGGCGTTGATCGCGTCGGTCGGTTCGGTACCGCGTTCGGGCTTCTCGACGAAGGCCTGGACCCGACCGTCGGGGTCGGTGGGCACCACGCCGAACGCGGACGGGTCGGCGACCCGGTGCAGCGCGATCGTCGCGGCCGCGCCGGCCGCTTCGTGACGGGCGATCAGGTCGCTCACGTCCAGGTCGGTGATGACGTCACCGTTGCAGACCACGACCGGCTCGTCGATGCCGGCGTGTCGGGCGGCGAAACGGATCGCCCCGGCGGTGTCGAGCGGCTCGGGTTCGATGGCGTAGGCCAGATCGACTCCGCCGTGTCGGGAACCGGGATAGGCCTCCCGGAATGCGTCAGGCCGGAAACCCAGCGACAACACCGCTTCGGTGATGCCGTGGGCCTCGAGGTGTTCGAGGACGTGCTCGATCATGGGCCGATTGACGATCGGCAGCATCTGTTTGGGGGTCGAATTGGTCAGGGGCCGGAGGCGGGTTCCGAATCCGCCGACCAGCACGATGGCGCGTGTCACGGGCGTCGACGCTACCAAGTTGGCAGACCCGACCCGGCCACCGACCCGTCGCGTGTGACCAGTTCGGAGAACAGGTCCGCGTACATCTCGGCCACCGCCGCCGGTGACGCCCATCCTTGGACCCAGTCGCGCCCGGCGCGACCCATCTGTGCTGCGGCCTCGCGGTCGTCGAGCAGGCGACGCAGGGCGCCGGTGAACGCGTCGGCGTCGTCGGGTGGCACCGCTATGCCGGCGCCGGATTGCTGGGCGATCCGGTCGATCTCGGTGCCCGGGTCCACGCTCGCGACGAACGGCCGGCCGGCGGCGAGGATCGAGTAGATCTTCGACGGCACACTCGCACTTGCCAGTCCGCGACGCAGCGGCACGACGTGGACGTCGCCTGCGGCGAGGACTTCACCGAGGCGTTCGGCCGGTTGATAGTCGACGAAGATGACGTTGTCGAGGCCGGTCGCGGCGTCTTCGAGGGCGCTGCGAGCCGACCCCTGGCCGTTGACGACGAAGACCACCGACGGGTCGTCCGCGAACGTGCGGGCCGCGTGGATCACCAGATCCAACGACTGGGAATGGCCGACGTTGCCGGCATAGAGCACGACGTGGCGACCGACGAGATCGTGTTCGACCCGGTAGGCATTCTGGGGATCGGCAGGCACGATGCAGGCCGTGTCCACGAAGTTGGGGATCACCCGCACCTTGTCGACGGTCTCGGGCGCGATCTTGGCGGCGACATTGCTGCGGAGGTCTTCGGACAGCACCGTGACCGCATCGGACGCCGCGTAGATCGACCGCTCGAGCGCACGGGCGCCGGCGATCATCCGGGGATCGGTGAGCATCCCCACCTCGACGGCGACGTCGGGGAAGATGTCCTGGACGTTGAACACGACCGGGATGCGACGCAACCGTCCGACCACCACGCCGGCGACGCCGAGGGTGATCGGAGGCGACATCGCCAGCACCACGTCGGGACGACTCGCCGTCAACATCGCCGTCAGCCCGCTCAGTCCGCTGAACCCGGCGAAGCCGACGGCCCGGGAGAGCAGGTTCGTCTTGTTACCGGGAAAGGGGTGCACCCGCGACACGGTGCCCCAGCCGGTCGGAGCGTGGTGGACGACCGTGCCCTTCCAGTCGGGTTCGACCTGGTGGTGTTCGTACCAGGGCAACGACGTGACCACGTGCAACCGATGTCCCAGCGCCCCGAGGCCTTCGACGATGCCGGTCATCACCGTGCCGGTCGGGGCCGTGTCGGGCGCGTAGTGGGGGCACAGCACCAGGATCCTCATCTCCCACTCTCCTGGGCAGAGGCGGCCCGTCGGTACAGATCGATCAAGATCGTCGTGCTCCGGCGCCACGAGAACCCGGCGATCTGCGCGGCGCGTCGCCGTGCGGCTTCGTCGTCGCCGTCTCCGCCGCCGATCGCCGTTTCCAACGCATCGGCCCACCCCTCGACGTCGTCCGGATCGACGAGCACTCCCGCGTCGCCGACCACTTCGGGGAGCGATCCGGCCGACGACGCGACGACCGGCGTGTCGACCCCGAACGCTTCGAGCACCGGCAGGCCGAACCCTTCGTAGCGGGACGGAAAAGCCAGCACCGCCGCAGCGCGCAGCAGGACGTCACGTTCGGCGGTCGTGACCCGCCCGACCCGGCGCACTCGATCGCCGATGCCGAGGTGCTCGACCAACCGGGCGACGTCGCCTTCCGCCGGGCCCGCACCTCCGGTGAGGACGAGGCTGACATCGTGGTTTGATTCGGCCAGACGGGCGAACGCGCGCACGAGGGTCGCATGGTTCTTGTGAGGGTAGGTGATCGCCGGATACAGCACGAACGGGCCGTCCAGCCGGAAGCGGCGCCGCATCTCGGTCGGATCGGGAAGGTCCTCGGGGTCGATCGTCATCGCCGTGTCGAGGCCGTGGGGCACCACGACAACCTTGTCCGGGTCGGTGCCGAACAGCTCGAGCACCCGGTCCCGGACGAACGCCGAAGGCACCGCCACTGCCGCGGCCCGCGACACCGAGGCCGGAATCATGCGCGTCAACCAGGCCTGCTTGGTAGATCCGAAGTCCGCCCCCGCTTCGAGCGGTTGGACGTCGTGCAGCGTGAGCACACTGGGCCGCCCGATCGCCGGTGGTACCACTCCGCCGTAACAGTGGACCACGTCGATCCGGTCGCGGCGGACCGCGCCAGGTAACCAGGTCGACTCGAGGGCGACCCGCATGCCCCGCGTTCCGGTGGGCACCCCGACCGTGCGCGTCGGGACCCGCCCGGCGAGGCGTGGGTGGGCAACAGGAAACGACTGCTGCGTGTACAGGGACAACGCCACCTCGGACGCGGCGTACCGCTCGAGCGCTTCGGCCGTGGAGACCGCGGCCACCTCGCTCCCTCCGACGATGCCCGGGCGCAGCCACAGCAGGTTCATGCCCACCCGAATCAGGTCGGTCACGCCGCCGCCGTCTCGTATGCCGCCACCGTGGCCGCAGCGGTTCGCTTCCACGAGAACGCCTCGGCTCGCTGCCGGCCCCGGGTGGCCAGGTCTGCAGCCGTGGCGGAGTCCTCCAGTACGAGGCGCAACGCGGCGCCCAGGGCGTCGTCGTCACGCGGGTCGACACAGATCCCTGCGTCTCCCACGACCTCCTCCAACGAGGTGGCTGCCGAGGTCACCACGGGCGTGGCCATCGCCATGGCTTCGAGGGCCGGCAATCCGAACCCTTCCCAGAGACTCGGCGCGCACACCACCGACGCGCCGGCGAGCAGCGCCCACTTGTCGGCTTCGCTGACGAAGCCGACGTCGCGCACCCGTGAACCCGCCGTCGGCTCGGGCACGTCACCCCACCCGGCCCCGCCGGCGAGCACGACCGTCACGTCGTCGGGGAGCCCCGGGGCGGCTCGCAGCAGTGCGGCGGTGTTCTTGCGGGGTTCTGCGGTGCCCAGGTGCAGCACGTAGCGGCCCTCGATGCCCAGGCGTCGTCGCACGGCATCTCCGTGACCCGCCTCGAGGACGGGGGCGGCCACGCCGAGCGGCACGACCCGGAGTCGCTCGGTGGCGAACCCCGCCGCCGCGGCGTCGGCCCGGGTCGCCTCCGACGAGCACAGCACCACATCCGCATCACGTCGCATCCGCTCGAGGGCGGCGCCGAAGAAGCGCAATCCGTGGGAGGTGAAGTATTCGGGATGGCGGAGAAACGCGAG
>DASSYG010000226.1:0-3471 GCA_035703405.1 Acidimicrobiales bacterium
TCGACGCCCTCCAGCGGCATCGGGTGAATGGCGTGCTGCTCGATGTCATGATGCCCGAGCTGTCGGGGTTCGACGTGCTGCGGCGGATCCGCGAGACCACCGACGTGCCGGTGCTGATGCTGAGCGCGCTCGGCGGTGACGGCGACAAGCTGCGCGGGCTCGCCCTCGGTGCCGACGACTACATCGTCAAATCCGCATCACCTTCGGAGGTCGTCGCCCGCGTCCGGGCCGTGCTGCGTCGATCCGCCCGACCACGCCAGGCCGACCGACCCGAGGACACACCCGCCCCGCTCTTCGACGACGGCCGACTCGTCATCGACCTCCGCGCGCACGAGGTCCGCGTCGACGGCGAAGCGACGGCGTTGACCGCTCGCGAGTTCGATCTGCTCGAGCACCTCGCCCGGCACCCCCGACAGATCCTCACCCGCGATCAACTCTACGAGCGGCTCTGGGGCACCTTCGGTGACCGCCATTCGCTCACCGTGCACGTGAGCCGGCTGCGCGAAAAGATCGAGGAGGACCCCGCACAGCCGCGTCTCATCGTGACCGTGCGAGGGGTCGGCTACCGGTTCGAAGGCGAAACCAAGCGATGACCGACGCCAACCACCGCCGCACGGTGCCGGTACGCGGCTGGTTCGCACTCGCGGCGATCACGACGTTCGCGATGGTGGTGGTCGTCGTCCTGGTCAGCGTGGCGTTCTTCGGTGCCTCCGACATCGGCGCTCAAGACCAGATCGACGATGCATCGGCCACGCTTCGGGCCGGCGCCGGCCAATGGAACGATCCGGCATGGCAGGCGAGAGCAAGCGCCGAACTCGATGCCGAAGGTGTGTCGTTCGTCCTGTTCGCCGACGGCCAGGAGCTCTACCGCGGCGGCGCCGACCACGCCTCGGTCGACGGTCACTCGTCGACCGACGAGGTGTGGCCTGCCGACCGTGGTGACGGGATCGTCCGGGTCATCGCCATCGACGGCACCGACCCGCCGCTCAGCGCGCAGCTGTACGCGCATCTCGACGCTGACAACCCGTTCTCGGGGCTGCTTCGTGCGACCCTGGCGATCGGGCTGGTCGCCGCCGCGATCTCGCTGGCCTTCGGGCGTCCGTTCGTGCGGTGGCTCCGCGCGGTCCGCTCCGCGACCGGTCGGGTCTCCGAAGGCGACCTGGACGTCGCGCTGCCCAATTCACGCATCACCGAGATCGCAGCGGTCAACGCCGCCTTCGATGCGATGACGACCGAACTCGACAATGCCCTCGAACACCAGGCCCAGCTCGAACAGGAACGCCGCCTGTTCATCGCCGCGATCGCGCACGATCTGCGCACGCCACTGTTCTCACTGCGTGGCTCCCTCGACGGTCTCGAACGAGGCATCGCCGACACCCCTGAAAAACGCGCGCAGTACCTGGCCATCGCCAGTCAGAAGGCACACACTCTCGACGCGTTGGTCGACGACCTGTTCGACTACACGCGGCTCGAGTACCTCGACCAGTCGCCGGACCGCCAACCGCTCGACCTCGCCGAACTGCTGCATGATCTGGTCGACGGACTCCGATCCCAGGCCGAAACCCAGGGAGTCGCGCTCGAGTTGTGGCCACACGACCCCCGCTGTGCAACCAACGCCGACCGCGACCAGATCAACCGTGCCGCCACCAACCTGTTGGACAACGCCATGCGCCACACCCCCGCCGGTGGCCGGGTCGATGTCGCCTGTGGCACCGACGCTTCAGGCGTCTGGTTCACCGTGACCGACACCGGCCCGGGGATCGAGCCGAGCGACCTGCCCCATGTGTTCCAACCGCTCTACCGGGGTGATCGCAGCCGTAGCGCCGCAACCGGTGGTGCCGGGCTGGGACTGGCCATCGCCCAACGCATCGTGGTCGCCCACGACGGCACCCTTCGAGCGGGGTCCGTTCCGGAGGGCGGCGCGGTGTTCACCGCGACCTTGCCCGCACGGGACCCGACGCCGGCGGCCTGATTCCGGTCACATTCTCGGCGCACGTGTCCGAAGTTCGGTCGATCCCAGCGAGCAGCGTCGTCGTCGAGCAGCCGAGACGAGGGCCGGGTAGGTTCGCCGAATCACCATGGCAACCCACAACGGTCAGGACCACCGACGATGAGCTCCGTTCGACTCTCGGGAATCGACACGTATTACACCGTCGAAGGCGACGGCCCTCCGCTCGTGATGCTGCACGGAGGCATGGCTGACGGCACCTCGTGGGGCCCGCACTCCGCACTGCTGGCCGACCGCTTCCGCGTGTACGTGCCCGACCGCCGGGGGCACGGCCGCACCCCCGACAGCGACGCGCCATTCTCCTACGACTCGATGGCCGCCGAGACCATCGCGTTCTGCGAATCGGTGGTGGGCGCTCCGGCACATCTGGTCGGCTGGAGCGATGGCGGCGTCACGGCGCTGGTCACGGGCCTCGCGAGACCCGACCTGGTGAACCGCCAGGTGCTGATCGGTGCGAACTTCCATCATTCGGGCGTGCACGTCGAAGAACTCGGACTCGGCGACGGACCCGATGATCCCGAGGTCGAGTTCCTCCGTGACATCTTCGTTCAGAACGCGCCCGACGGCGCCGTCCGCTGGCCGACCTACTGGGCCAAGATCGGCGAACTCTGGCGGACCGAACCCACGCTCACCACCGTCGACCTCGCGCAAGTGAGCATGCCGACACTGGTGGTCGTCGGCGACGACGAACCGATTCCTCTGCACCACACCGCTGAGATGTACGAGTCGATCCCTGGGGCGCAGCTCGGGATCGTTCCCGGCACGTCGCACGTCATGCCGCTCGAACAACCCGAAACGCTCCACGCCATGATCCATCGCTTCCTCACGATGGACCTGCCCCCCGAAACGCTCGCTCCGATCCGACGCAGGTAGCCGCTCGTCGGGGCGACGCCGATCGCGTGGCCGCCTGGGCGCGGCCCTGCTCGGCGCGACTCTCTCGCATTGCGCCGACAGGCTCATCGGCGGCTCCGCCGAAAATGAGGTTCAGCCGGTGTAGGCCGGTCGGGCAGCGACCGGCTTGACCGCTTGGGTCTCGACGGCGGGCTTGGCCGTCGGAGTAGGAGCCACCGTCGTCGAAGGCGTCGTGGTCGTGGTCGTGGAGTCGGCGCACTCGGTGCTGGGGGTGATCGTCACCTCGCCGTCACCGACGTGATCGCCCGGGGTCGTGGCGTCACCCAGGCTGGAGCCGCCACCACCACCGGCGGCGGCGACCACCTGGTTGCCAAGAGCCGTCCGGTCGACTCCGCGGAGCGACTGATCAGCTACCTGAGGGTTGAAACCAGCACCTGAAGTGCCAGGTCACGGCGCGCTGCCCCTGAGGTAGAAACGTGAGAAGCGCGCGCGTGCGCGCATGGCTCTGGCCGTGGACGAGGTCGCTGCCCATCGCACGACAGCTTCAAGACACAAACGCCGACACCCGAGCTGGAAGGTCACCGAAGCCGTCCATCTGCGTGACGGCTACC
>DASSYG010000028.1:0-12069 GCA_035703405.1 Acidimicrobiales bacterium
GATGATCTGCAGGTGGGCCGCAGGAGACGACGTCGATGCCGATGGTCGTCGACTCGACGCGTTCGATCGCTGGCAACCGCGACTGTTCCGGGCCCTCCGAGATCGGTTGGGCGCGCCAAGCCCGGCAGAACGGCTCCCCGAACTGGAACAACAGCTCCGCGCCGGTGCGCTCGACCTGGATGTTCCCGGCAGGTTGTCGCTCTTCGGGTTCACGATGTCACCCGGTGGCGCCGAGATCGCCGATCTCGTGGATGCGGTGGCCACCGGACGAGACGTGCGTTGCTTTCTGCACGACCCGTCGCCGGCGACCGACCCGGCCACCTGGACGGGGCTGCTCCATTCGTGGGGGGTCGGTGCCGCCGCGCGCCGTGATGTGGTCCGATCACTCGATGATCGCATCGATGTCGCAGTTGCGGGTCCGGCGGCGCCGCCCGATTCCCTTCTCGGTCGCCTGCAACACTCCGTGATCGGCGGGACACCGTATGTGCGCCCCGCCGGGTCGTCCGACGACACCTCGATCCGCATCCACGGCGCCCAAGGGACGCGTCGCCAGGTGGAGGTGCTGCGCGATGCGATCTGCGCCCGGTTCGCGGCCGACCCGACCCTTGGTGAAGACGACATCGTCGTGTGCTGTGGCGACCTGGAGCGATTCACCCCACTGATCCACACGGTGCTGGGCGGGGCCGGCTCGGTCACACCCGTCGGGTCCGACGGTCTGCCCGCGGGCACGCCGGTGCTGCGGTACCGCATCGACGATGCCGCAGGACGTCCCGACAACCCTGTGGAGACCGCCGTGCGCAGCGCGCTCGAGCTCGCCACGGGGCGCTTCAGCGCGCTCGATGTGGTCGAGTTCTGCGGCTTGGAAGCGGTCCGGCGCCGTTGGGGGTTCGACGACGATGATCTGGGAACGATTCGCCGATGGATCGCCGAGCTCGACGTGCGATGGGGCTACGACGTCGATCAGCGTGCCGCGCAGGGCGTGTCGGCGTCGATCATCGCGGGAACCTGGCGTCGAGCCTTGGATCGGCTGGCGCTCGGTGTGGCCTTCGCCCGAGACGACATCATCGTCAGCGACAACTTGGTGCCGGCCGGCGTCGAAGGCGCTGGGATCGAAGTGTTGGGGCGACTTGTCGATCTGGTCACCCGACTGGCGGAGTTGAGTCGCCGGGCCGCCGAATCGATGCCGATCGTCGACCGGCTCCGACGCCTCGAGATCGACCTCGAGGCCCTCGTCGCTACCGACGAAGGTGCCGACTGGCAACTCGGCGCGCTGCGTCGCATGTGCCGGGTGCACTTCGACGACGGCGAATCCGTCCAGGAATGGGTCGGCGACCTGGCGACGACATTGGTCGATCTGCGCCCAGAGCTCTTGCAACGGCTCGACGGGGGCGGGCGGCGGAGTGGGGCGTTCCGTGGTGGCATCACGATCACGTCGCCTCAGGGGCTTGCCGGCGTGCCTTTTCGTGTCGTGTGCCTGCTCGGCCTCGACGATGGCGCAGTTCCCGGCTCGGTCCGTGACGGTGACGATCTGATGGCCCTGTCTCCCCAGCCTGGAGATCCCGACCCACGTGTCGCATCACTGGGTGCCTACCTCGCGGCGATCGGCGCAGCCACTGAAGCCCTGGAGGTCTTCCACGACGTCCGCGACCTCGCCACCAATCAGAGCCTGGCAGACAGTGTCCCGCTGGCCGAGCTGTGGGCCGAGATCCTGACGGTCTGCGAGCATCCCGACATTGCCGCCTCGCAGGTACGGCTGTCCCATCCCCGCCACGGCACCGATGATGATTGCTTCGTGCCCGGCGCAATCGTGCCGGGCGTGCCGTGGAGTTTCGACCCGCTGGCGCTGGCAGGCGCGAAAGCTCGAGCGTCGCGCGGGTCGGCGTCGGCGGCCGGCCACATCGACGCGCTCGTCACCAGAGCAGACACCGATCCTCGAGCATCTGACGGAACCGTCGCGTTGTCGGACCTGGCCGCGTTCATCGAGAACCCGGCGAGGTTCCTGTGCCGCAGCGTGCTGGACGTGCGCCTGCCTGCAGAGGATGACGAATTCGAAGCACATCTGCGAACCGGACTGGACAACCTCGAGAGCTATGACGTCCGACAAACGCTGTTGATGCAGCGGCTCGCTCGCTCCGATCATCTAGACACCGAGACCGTGGAGCGGTTGCTCACGGCCCGGGACAGCCTTCCGGTCGGCGTGCTCGGCGAAACGATGTTCGCAGAACTCGATGGAGACGCAGCCCTCTTGGCGGACGTCGCGCTGGAGCTGCGAGCAGACGGCCACGACACGGCCCTCCCGGTGCGCGTCGAGTTGGCCGACGGCCGAGAGCTGATCGGTACGGTGACGGGTCGCCGGCACGCAGACGGCGTCCAGGTGTTCAGCGCGTCAGCGGCCCGGATGAAGACCGGTACCCGATTGCGCTCATGGACCGAACTGCTGGCTCTCACGGCCACCTACCCGGAGGAGTCCTTCGAGTCGGTCCTGGACCGACGTCCCGCGACGGGAACGGCGAAGAAGGCCGCAACGTCGCAGCTGCGACTCCGCGACACCGACTTCGAGGTGCTGGTCGACACCCTCGGTCGCCTCGTCCAATGGTTCGATGCGTTCTGTCACCGACCGGCCGCGGTGTCGGTCGAGTGCTTCACCTCCCGGCTCATCGCCGGCGGCGGCGAAGGGTGCGATGGGTTGACGATTGACAAGAAGATCATCAGTGCTTGGGATTCTGCATGTCGGTACTCCTCAGAGTTGGTGTTCCTGGCGGCGGACCAGACGCTGGCGGCGATCGTGGCCGACCCGGCCTCACCTGGTGAGCCCGGTGACGGCCATCCTGAGGGTCGCGTCGCGGCATTCCTGTCCGACATCGACTCGCTGTGGAGTGCGACCGTCGGCGAGACGGCGGGGAAGCCGTGAAATCGGTCAGCCCCTTCGACGTCGCCGAGCTGCCCGGAGGACGGCTGCTCATCGAGGCGAGTGCCGGCACCGGCAAGACCCACGCGCTCACCGGTCTGGCCGTGCATCTGTTGGGGCGTGGCGAAGTGACCGTCGACCAATTGCTGGTCGTCACCTACACCAGGCTGGCAACCGGCGAGTTGCGAGGACGGATCCGCACGACCCTTGTCGGCGTGCGCGACGAACTCGAATCACCCGATCCCGAGCCCGGCCTGGCAGCCATTGTGGAAGCCTTGCGGGCCTGGGACCGGGACGCGGCCCGGGCAAATCTCACCGACGCGCTCGCCCGGTACGACGCATTGACCGTCACGACCATCCACAGCTTCGCCCAACGGGCGCTCGCCTCGTTCGGGACCCTCGCCGGACTCGACGTGGACTTCGGGGTGCTCGCCGACTCGTCGCGTTTGATCGCCGACGCCGCCGCCGACGAATGTGCGATGAACGCCCAGCAGATTGGCGAGCTTCGAGCGGCCGCGGCGCGTGACGGGACACTGGACGATCTCGCGGCCGTCGCGGAGCTGTTGCCCAAGTCGACCAACGCCGTGTCGGAGCTCGCCACCACCATCGATGGCGCGTTGGACCTGCGCGTCCTGCCCGACGTCGACGAGACCATTGCAGATCCGGTTCTGACGCTGCTTTCCCGTCCCGATGTGTCATCCGCCGCGGTGCAGGCGCTGCTGGCACGGCGGGCTGCAGGAGTGGTCGCTGCGCGCCGGCTCGGCGCGGGACTGCGCAGCTACGGCGAGCTGATCACCGGTGTGCGTGAAGCACTCGACGGAGTCACGGGGAAGGCGCTGGAACAACGACTGGGGGAGCAGTACCGGGTGGCGCTGATCGACGAGTTCCAGGACACCGACCGCGTCCAGTGGGACATCTTCGACAGATGTTTCGGTCGCAAGGGCGGCAGGCTGATCCTGGTGGGAGACCCCAAGCAGGCGATCTACGGGTTCCGTGGGGCGAACATCCACACCTATTCCGGCGCGGCGAACCAACCGGGCATGGCCCGTCGGATGCTCGCCACCAACTGGCGTTCCGATGGTGACCTGCTCACCGGTCTCGAGACGTTGATGACGGGTGCGACTTTCGGCGACGGGATCGAGTTCGTGGCGGTCGGTGCCGCGCCCGGCAACGAAGGCACCAGATTACGACGCGACGACGACCAAGTGACCTCACCAGTCGAGGTGACTCTGGCCGATACCGATGCCCTCAAGGACTCACCCGAGAAGAGCCCGAAGTTTCTGAGCGCCGCGATCGCCGAGCAGGTGATCGCCACGTACGTGGTCGATCATGTCGTCGACCTGTTGGACCATGCGTGGTTCGATGATGAAGGGACGAGCGGGCCGACCCGACGGGTCGAACCGGGCGACATCGCCCTGCTCGTACGTCGCCGGTCCGAAGGCGCTGCCTTGGCCGAGGCGTTGCAGCGGGCCGCGGTGCCCGCGGTGGTGCGCGGCAACGGTGACGTGCGTGCGTCGAGTGCTCCGGGGTGGTCGAACAGCCCCGCGCCCAGCCGGGCCGCCGCCGAATGGCGATTGCTGCTCGAGGCCGTTGCCGATCCGGCCGACCCGCGCCGCGCCCGTGCCGCTGCCGTCGGGGTGTTCGGCCCGTTGCCTGCCCCGTGGGCGCTCGTTGGCGCGGATGAGGAAGTGATCACCGGGTTTCAGCGACGACTCTCGGATTGGGCAGGCACGCTCGCCCGATCCGGGGCGGCCGCGTTCTCCGGTCGGGTCTGGGCCGAATCGTCGGTGGTGACCCGCGTGCTCGCTACCCCGGACGGAGATCGGTTGATGACCGATCTGGAACATCTGGGCGAGTTGTTCACGACCGAACTCGGTACGGCACCCGCGGCGCCAGATCGCCTGCTCGGTCTGCTCGCGGTGCCCGGCGGCGATCAGGAGGACGGCGCGGACCGGGTGACCCAGCGGCGGATCCCGACGGGGGCTCCGGCAGTGACGATCATGACCCTGCACGGCGCCAAAGGCCTGGAATTTCCGATCGTCGGATGTATCGGCATGCAAAAGCTCGACCCCAGCAAGGCCGACCGGTCATTCGATCCGGTCGACGGCCACCAGGTGATCGACCTCGCCAAAGGCCCCGAGTTCGTCGAGGCTGCCAAACGGGAACAACGTGAAGAAGCACAGCGCCTGCTCTACGTGGGGCTCACCCGGGCTCGCCATCACACCTTCACCTGTTGGACCCATGAGAAGAATTCCCCCCCTGGGGCACTGACCCGCCTGCTGTTCGCTCGCGACGGCGACGGATCGATCGATGTGGGTCAGTACGTCGCCGAGAAGTTTTCGATCCCTGCCTTCGTCGAAGGACGCGGGCGGCTCGAAGGGCTTGCGGCTCGCTCACGGGGAACCCTCGGTGTCCGGGTGCTGGGAGAAGACGACCTCACGGCCCGGTCGCGTCGCTGGGCCGGCAACGGGTCGGTCGAGCCCGGCCAAGAGGCCCAGGCCGAAGGCGACGGCCCTCGTCTGTCGGTCGCGACCCTGGACAGACCGCTCGATCGACGGGCCGGCCGGTGGTCGTTCACTGCGATCACCGCTCACGGTGACCCGGCGCCCGACGACGACAGTCCCACCGAAAGCGGGGGCGACGAGAACCCCCACGCACCGAACGTACCGGCCTCGGAGTCTGCTCCCTCGGACCTCGACGGCAGCGACGCCGCTCCGACCGAGGACGCTCCGGCCGCGGTGTCGCCACTGGCCTGGCTGCCCGCCGGCACCGAATTCGGCACGCTCGTCCATGCCGTGCTCGAACAGGTCGACTTCGCGGGCGACGAGGTCGCCGACGATCTGCGCCGGATCCTCAGCGCTCAACAGGCAACTCGTCGACTGTCGTTGCGACCGATCGCCCCCGACACCGAGACGCGGAGCGGTGAAGAGTTGTGTGTGGCGGGCCTGCTCGACGCGTTGGCAACCCCGCTGGGACCACTGTGGGACGATCGGCGTCTGAAAGATCTCGCCACGTCGGATCGGCTGAGCGAATGCGACTTCGACCTACGCCTCGATGCACCCGCGGCACGACCGGTGACCGCCACGATCATCGGCGGGTTGACGCGAGAACATCTGGACTCCGACGACCCCTACACCGAATGGGCCGAGGCCCTTGCCCGGGGACGGTTCGCTGTCGATCTGGCCGGTCACCTGACCGGGTCGATCGACCTGGTGGCACGCGTCGGTAGCGGTGACACCCAGCGCTTCGTGGTGAGCGATTACAAGACGAACCGTCTGCACGCAGCCGGTGAGGTGCCGGCGTCGGGTGACTACGGCCCGGACGCGTTGGTGCGCGCAATGGTCGAACACGATTATCCGCTCCAGGCGTTGTTGTATTCGGTGGCATTGCACCGGTATCTACGGTGGCGCCTGCCCGGTTACGACCCGGCGGTGCACCTGGGCGGGGTGACCTATCTGTTCCTTCGCGGCATGACCCCCGATGCGGCCGCACGGGCCGGCGACGCTCGCCCCGGCGTGGCGTCGTGGCGGATTCCGCCGACGCTCATCGAGGCGCTCGATGCCCGTTTCGCCGGTCGCGGGGAGCCCCGGTGAAGCCACCACGCCCGCTGGTGCCCGGCACGGTTGGAGTACTCGAGCCACTGGTCGACGCCGGGGTTCTCGGCGCCGCAGAGATCGCGGTCGCCGATGCGGTGGCTCGTCTGTCACCGACCGGGTGCGACCCCGCGACCATCCAGGCGGTCGCCATCGCCGCGCTGGCGCGCCGGTTGGGGCACTCGTGTGTGGATCTCACACGAGCAGCCGAGCTGTGCGCGGCCGCCGCGGATGAAGGAGCCGCCGACGCGGAGCTTCCCGACCCGAAGGATTGGGTCGAGGCATTGGTCGTGAGCGACGTGGTCCAGATCGGCGAACCCGACGACGACGCGTGGGAACGACCCCTCGTGCTCGACGCCGAGCGTGGGCGACTGTGGCTCGCCCGTTACGCCCACTATGAACGCGTGGTGCGTGACCGTCTGGTCACCTTGGCTGGATCGGAGCACAGGTTCGCGGACGAAAAGACAATCGCCGCCGCTGTCGATGCTGCCTTCGCGTCCAGCGAGTCCAGCGGTGACGCTCAACGCGCCGCGGTGAGATTGGCGTTGCAGCGACGCCTCAGCTTCGTGACCGGTGGTCCGGGCACCGGAAAGACCTGGACGGTGGGTCGGCTCCTGGATGCCTACGGTCGACTCGATTCCTCCCGGCCCGCCGGTTCGGTGGCGCTCGCAGCGCCCACCGGCAAGGCCGCGGAACGCCTGAGCGAGGCGGTCGGTGGGACGATCCAGGCGACGACGATCCACCGGCTGCTGGGGCTCCGCCCGCATACGGCGTTGGGTGTGGACCCGCCGCGGGAGTTGCCACATTCGCTGATCGTCGTCGACGAAGCGTCGATGATCGATCTGGCGATGATGACGCGCCTGGTCGGTGCGGTTGCGGCCGAGGCTCACCTGGTGTTCGTGGGTGATCCCGATCAACTCCTCAGCGTCGAGGTCGGATCGGTCCTGCGCGACGTCGTCGACGCGGCCGTCGTCGCCTCCTCCCCGCTACAAGGCACGGTGACCGAACTCGAACGCAGTCACCGCTTCGGCGGCGACCTGGCCGACCTCGCCGAGACGATCCGTCGCGGCGATGGCGAGGCAGCAGTCGGTCTGCTCCAAGACCCGGCGAAGCCGACCCTCAGGATCATCGACCCCGGCGATCGCGCCGGCATCGCGGCTCTGGAACACGAAGCGACTCAGCGGGCCGCGGCGATTCTCACCGCGGCGAGGCAGGGCGATGCGGCTGAAGCGCTGGCTGTTGCTCGCTCCCACAAGGTGCTCGCGGCGATCCGAGCGGGGCGATTCGGGCTCGACTGGTGGAACGGTCGCATCAGCGCCGGAGTCGGTCTGCGTACGAACGAGTGGGCCGTCGGTCGACCGGTGATCGTGACCCGGAACGATGCCGCGAATGGCGTGTTCAATGGTGACACGGGCGTGGTCGTATCCGACCCGGCCGACTCGACCGGGCTACGGGTCGCGCTCGCCGGGTCGGACGAACTGCGCCTGGTCGCTCCGTCCCGCCTCCGCAATCATGAGGACTGGTGGGCGATGACCATCCACAAGAGCCAAGGCTCCGAGTTCGACCACATCGTGGTGTCACTGCCCGAGGTGACCTCGGCGATCCTGTCGCGCGAACTGCTCTACACGGCCGTGACGCGAGCGAAATCCCAGGTCACGATCGTGGGGAAGCCCGACGTGGTGCGCGCGACCGCCGAACACCGGGTGGAGCGGGCGTCCGGCCTTCGTGACCGGCTCAGTGGGGGTAGCTGACCTCGACGCCCGCGGCGGCGACGGGAGTCCCCGCAACGAGGGACGTCGGGACGTGCCCCGCCCAGACCTCGATGCCCAGATCCTCCGGTTCGTCAGCAGGACCACCCGTGCGGATCTTCGCCATGGCCTCGTCGATGGGCACCGCCAGAAAGTTCGCTTTGCGGATCTCCGACCTCGATGGCGTCCGCACCATCGCTGACCGACCGGTGACGACGTGGTCGACCAGTGCGGCGCTGACGTCCCGCACTTCGTCGAGGTCGTCCACGGCGGTGGCGGTGCCGAACACCGTGACGCAGCGGTAGTTCATCGAGTGGTGGAACATCGATCGGGCGAGTACCAGGCCGTCGACGATGGTGGCGGTCACACACACCGGGGCGCCGGCCTCCAGCGTGATGAGCCGGCTCCGGCACAGAGCGGCGGGTTCAGGGCGAGTGGCTTGGGGTCTCGCCGTCGACGAGGTCCTGCATGCGGGCACGTTCGTCGGCATCGAGGTTGGCGTCGGCGATCTTCCACGCTGCGGCGGTGGGGAGGTGGCGGCGGAGCGCAGCGCGGTCGAACGAGCCGAGCAGTCGTTGCACGAATCGGTCGCGTAGGACCCGTCCGGCGACTGCCATCGCGGCGCCGCCGGGGACGGCTGCCGCAGCCATGACGAGCCAGGTGACCGCCACGTCGACCTCGGCGACACCGGCTCCCGCATTCGCCCAGTCGATCACGATCGGGCCGGTCGGAGAGACCAGAACGTTGAGCGGATGCAGGTCGAGGTGGATCAGGCTCGGCCCGGGTCCGGTTGACGCCGACCTGAGCGAATCGGGGTGTCCGGCATCATCTGTGTCGTCGGGCATCGCGGAGATCTGGTGCAGGTCGACCAGCAATTCGGCGAGCAAGTCGGCTGAGCGATGCACGCGCCACGGGTGCGATGCCAACTCGTCGAGCAAGGTCGGACCGTCGATCCGCTCGAGGGTCAGGTCACGTCCGTCGTCGCTGATCCCGCGTACCTCGGGTACCGGGTATCCCGCAGCATGCGCGAGCCCCATGACATGGGCCTCGTGGTGCAGCGGTCGCCCGGTCCGGGTGCGACGGATGACCGAGCCCTTGCCGATGTCGTAGATGTCCGCGTCCCGTCCCGATGCGATCAGTCGACCAGGCTGGGACATCGCCGAAACACTACCTGGGCCGGGCACGAAGGGATCGGTGTCACCCATCGATCGTGCGCTATCGTCGTTGGACCGCGGGCGTATGGCTCAGATGGTTAGAGCGCTGCCTTCACACGGCAGAGGTCCCAGGTTCGAGTCCTGGTACGCCCACCACAAAACCCCGCGTGAGTGGGCTTTCCTCCCTGTTTGCGCGTCGACCTCCCTCAGCCTGCCGCAGCGGCTGTGGAAACCCGGGCGCTTCGCGGATCGATCTCAAGGTCTACCGAGCGCAGGAGATTCGCTACCGCACTCAGATCGAGTTGCCCCAGGTCCCAGCCGTGTCTGAAGCCGTGGCGCAATATCTCCAAATAGAGATGGCTCGGCGTGAGGTCAGCATCGCCACCCAGCAAGTCCTGAGCCACCGACTGAACAGCCGACTGAGTTGGGCAGACACTAGGGGCGACGGCATCTGACGCTGGTCGAAGGGTGAGCATCAGATCAAGCGTTGCGATGTTCTCGAACCCCGACGCGAGACCCTTCACCGAACGCTGACCCTTGTTGAGCGTCGCGATCATCTCTGGCACGACCTCTAGGCCCGCCGCACCGATTGCGCGTTGGACCATCTGCCACATCTCGCCGCGGCTGTTGCCAAACACCATGGTGATGTGGCCGCGCGACTTGACCACGCGCCGACACTCATGAAGTGCATCCGTCAGCAACTTCTCGTATCGGGCAGCGGTTCGTAGTTCACCGCCAGTGTTGACCCTATCCACCACCGCCTCGACCGTCATGTCCGTCGTCTCCCCGAGCCACGCCTCCTGGAACAGGTTCATGTCGGAGTAGAAGATGTTCGAGCCAAACGGTGGGTCGGTGAAGACGTAGTCGACCGAGTGGTCTTCGAGGGGAAGCGCATCCGCGCTGGCGAGATCGTACGAGATATCGATCCCATCGACCGCACCGAAGAGGGTTCCCGCCCCACGCTGAACTCGGATCCAGTCATCGGACTTGATGGCGGCCTCAACCTTTCGGCCGAAAAGTTCGAAGACGTTCCACTCATAGAACACGGGTGCCACGTAGTAGTTCGCGTTAGCCGCGTTGAGCGGCCTTTGACGAGACCATTGGTATCGCTTGCTCGCTCGCGTGAGTATGGCCGTGAACGCAAATAGCAGCTTGGCCCTGAGGTCTGGCTCCTCCACCCCGTCAATCGCCGAACGCATGGCAGCAAGCACCGATAGGTTCCTCGATGAATAGAAGGAACCAGTCGAAGTCAGGCCGTGCCTACCGAGTGCGGACGCGACATACATCTGTCGTGTCGATTCGATCGTGACGTCCGGTCGGACCAGCCCGGTTGCGTCGACAGGAACAAGAGCCGGGGTCCAGTCTTGTTCGCGCTGGGTTCGGGAGCAGGAACACGAGATCCAGTCGACGACCGGCTCTTCAGCTACCCGCTTGGACCTGCTTGTGAACGGCGCCTCGCAATGAGGACAGGTCATCTTCGGCTTCTGCCAGTCGGCTGCTTCTAGTGCGCGGTAGAAATTCACCTCTTCGCCGCATGCCCCGCACTCCATTACCATGCTCCACACGGTCTTCGCTAGCTGTGCCCCTTCGCCGCACGTCTCACACGCGACTGCGTAGACATCACCAAGCCTCGCTCGCACTTGCTCGACGATCTCGTAACCCAACTTGCGAAGTCGCTCCGGCATCACGAGGTTCGTGTAGTTCCGCCCGATGTGGCGGCCGAGTACCGAAACGTCGAACAGTCGTGCTCGCCGGCCGAGAGCCAGCGCCGCGACCCCCGTCATTCCCGACCCGGCGAACGGATCGAGAACGATGTCCCCTGGCTGCGTGAATGCCTCGATGAACGGAAGGATGCCGGGAACCGGCACCTTGGTGAGGTACGCATGCGCCATGTAGACGGGGTCGCTGCGCTTCACCTCGATCGCTTCGGGGAATGGGGCAACATCGGACGGGCCCATGGTATTCATGTTACTCATAGTCTGTAGCCTCAAAGTGTGCTTGATTCATATGCTCGCCACCATCATGGCCGGGGGCAGTGACAAGAGCGACGATGGCGGCCGCCGAGCCTTTGGCCTGCGTGTTCGCGCCATCCGCTTGGAGGCCGGACTTTCACAGGAACAGCTCGCCGAGCATGCAGGGCTCCACAGAACCTACGTCAGCAGTCTTGAGCGTGGGCAGCGCAACGTTGGGCTCGACAACATACTGAAGCTCGCCCTGGCACTCGGCGTGCCTCCGGCATCATTGTTCGAAAGAGAATACTGATGGGCTTCAAGGAGGATGCCGACTTCGCTCGCTTCGTGTCGATGGGCGCCGTCGGATCGGCCGCGGTCGCGCGACACCTGCGGGATCATCACGGCCACCAGGCCATTGAGCTCGAGCGATACGCAATGGCCAACAAAGTCTGGAAGACCAAGGTGAAGCGCCTCCGGTTACCCGATCTGGTCTGCGTTCGCTGCGGCCGTCGGATCGAGTCACGAGCCAAGTCGAAGCTCGGGATCATCATGTCGCACTCTGACACGCGGGGCCGCGAGTGGGATGCCGGGGGCATGCGCGATGACGACATCTATGCCTTCCTCAGGGCTGACCTGTCCGAGTTTCCGCCGTATTCCGGAGCGCCCACCTACTTCACGACACGAGCACTTCGGGCAGCCGTCGGTTCAGCCAAA
>DASSYG010000037.1:0-3601 GCA_035703405.1 Acidimicrobiales bacterium
ATCAACGCCCGGGCACAGGAGCCCTGGTCCCCCGGGCCAACCTGCCAGTCGGCGCCGGATTCGAAGGTGATCGCGGCGACCAGCCCGACCGGCAAGGGCCCGGTGACGGTGGTGCCGCCCAACTCGGCGACGGGAACCTCACGACGCCCGGTCGGCTCGCGCACCGACAACCGACGCGCGAAGGGGTGCACCAGACCGTCCGCGTCGAGTACCGCGTACTCATCCGAGAGGTAGCCGGCGCCGGCGCGCACCAACTCGGCGACCAGAGTGGTCTTGCCGGCCATCGAGGTGCCGGGCAACACGATCACCTGGCCATCAACGGCGACCGCGCCGGCGTGGATGAACACCAGGCCCGGCGCGTGCACGGCGATCGTCGAGCGGATCGCCTGGTCGACCGCATGCAATGCGAGCGCGAGGTCGCCGAATGACTGCGTGACTTCTTCGGAGCAGGTGACGGCCAGGGTGGTCCCCCGGCAGGTCACGCGGATCGCATGGGGCGCGTCCCGCGCCGTGGTGCGCGCCGCGGCGCCCGGCGGGAGCATGCCGTCGACGCCTGAGAAAAGCGATGGATACGCGCACTTTTCGCTGCACTCGTGGGTCACTTCGACGTCGATGTCGACGCCGTACGCGGCGAACACGATGCGATCGTCGCTCCGGTGCATCCCAGGAACCTATTCGGGTCGACCGAACCGCACGTGGTCCGGGTGGACTCAGGCGCCCTCCGGGCGGCGCTCGTCCGTGCCAGGTTTGGAACGGCGGCGCACGGGGTATGGAACCGACATGACCACGACTACCGCATCGACCACCTCCGACTTCTCCGGTGATCCGCTCATCCCCGCGGATGTCGCCACCGACCGGGAAACACGAAGACGTGGCCTGTTGGGCCTCGACCACTACCGGCGGATCCTCGTGTTGGCGCCGGCCCGTCAGATCCACACGTTCGGTATGCGCTTTGCCATCGACGTGGCATGGTGCAACGCGTCGGGCACGGTCTTGCGGACCGCGCTGGTGGTGCCGAATCGGCTCAGTGCCTGGATCCCTCGGGCGCATGCCGTGCTCGAAGCCGAAGCCGGGGCGTTCGTCAGGCTCGGAATCGCTCCCGGCGACCGGCTCGTCACGATTCGGGTCGGGGGCGACGAGGGCACGCTGTTGGTGAAATGTCCCTTGGTGAAGCGCCGCGGGCAGGTGGTGAAGTGTCCCGACACGGCCGGTGCCGCGCCACACTTGGGTGATGGCGACCACCGATGCACCGCGCGGAGTGCTGGTGCTGGTGGGGACACCGATCGGCAACCTCGATGATCTGACCCCACGGGCGGCCGCGGCGCTGGCGACGGCTGACGTCATCGCCTGTGAGGACACCCGCAGGACCGGCCGGTTGTTGGCTCACCTCGGCATCGCGGCACCGAAACTGCTGGTCGCCAACGACCACACTGAAGCCGAGGTCGCCCCAGACGTCGTCGAGCGGATCGCCGCGGGCCAGAAGGTCGCCGTCGTCACCGATGCAGGCATGCCGGGGATCTCGGACCCGGGCGAACTGCTCGTGCGAGCGACGCTCGACGCGGGATTCACTGTCGAGGTCGTGCCGGGCCCATCCGCGCTCGATACCGCGCTGGTGCTCAGCGGCCTACCCGCGGGCAGGTTCTGCTTCGAAGGATTCCTGCCGCGCAAGGGTTCCGCGCGCCGGGCCCGACTCGAGACGATCGCGCTCGAACAGCGCACCGTCCTGCTGTACGAGGCACCGCACCGGGTCCACCGCACGGTCGGCGACCTCCGAGACGTCTGCGGTGACGATCGACAGATCGCGATCCTCCGGGAACTCACCAAGCTGCACGAGGAGCATTGGCGGGGGTCGCTCGCCGACGCGGACGCGATGCTCGATGACCGGTCACCACGGGGTGAGTACGTGCTGGTCGTCGCCGGCGCCGAACCGCCGGTCAGCGCGGATGACGCCACCCTCCTGGCCGCACTGGAAGCCGAACGTGCCGCCGGTAGATCGACGCGGGACGCGGTCGCCGAGGTTGCCCAGCGCTTCGGCGAACCCCATCGCCGGGTCTACGACCTCGCCATCCTCGACTGAGCGCGCACCGACACCGGCTGCCCCGGCACCGAACCACACGCGGTGATCGTCATTCGACCGACAAAGCCTTCTGCTCCTGCGATCGGCGATAGCGTGGATCCGTGAGCGAAGCAGATTCCGAGGACACCCCGGCTCCCGCCATGTTGCCGCAGGGTTCGGTCGTGCCCGGAGCAGACATCTGGGATGACGTCGACGACGGCAGCGCAGGCAGCGTCGACGACTGGGACGATCTGGTCGTCGACATGGAGACGCGCCGGCAGATCCAACAGAGCCGCATGGCCGAGGCGGAATGGGACGACGCGTCCTGGCTGGCCGAGGCACACACGGTGGCCCATGTCGACGACGGCGGCGCTCACGACGGGTCGCGTGGCGTCGAAGCCGACGACGACGACCACACCGAAGCGTTCGGCACGAAGATCCAGCGCTGGGGGTCGACCTCGATGTTGGGGGCGAGCCTGTCGGGCATCGGCATCGGTCTGCAGAAGATCCTCACGCCGCGTGAACCGATCCAGATCGAGATCCAGGTCGACGACGACTCCGACGATCGCCTCGACCCGGTCGAGGTGAAGCTGGGTGGCAGCCCCGACGAGAGTGTCGCCTTGTTGCGGCCGTGGCTTCGCGAGGGGACCGGCACCGATCGCCACGACGGCGACTGACTTCGCCCATGACGACGGGGTCCGATAACACTTCTGGGCCCCCGAATAGGTGCCGGTAGGGTTGCGGCGTGCCTTCCGAACCGGGACGTTTCTACGTCACCACGCCGATCTACTACGTCAACGACGCTCCCCACGTCGGCCACGCGTACTCCACGGTCGCGGCCGACGCGCTCGCCCGCTGGCACCGCCTGCTCGGCGACGACGTCTTCTTTCTGACCGGCACCGACGAACACGGACTCAAGGTGCAACGTGCCGCCGAGGAACGCGGACTCTCCCCACTGGAGTGGGCGGATCAGACCTCCGCGCACTTCCGCGAGGCGTGGGAGCTACTCGACATCTCCCACGACGACTTCATCCGCACATCCGAGCCGCGCCATCACGCCGCGGTCGCCGAACTTCTCCAGGCCGTGTACGACAACGGTCATATCTACAAGGACCGCTACGAGGGCCTGTACTGCGTGTCCTGTGAGGCGTATTACGACGAATCCGAACTCGTCGACGGCAACTGCCCGATCCACAAACGACCGGTCGAACACGTCACCGAAGACAACTACTTCTTCGCACTGTCCAAGTTCACCCAGCCGCTGCTCGAGTACTACGAGTCCCATCCCGACTTCGTCCGACCCCAGGGCAAACGCAACGAAGCTCTGGGTTTCATCAAAGGTGGTCTGCGCGACTTCTCGATCAGCCGTACGTCGATCACCTGGGGGATTCCACTTCCCTGGGACCCGGCGCATGTCACCTATGTCTGGTTCGATGCACTGACCAACTACCTCACCGCGGTCGGCTACGGCGCCGATCCGGAGCGCTTCGCCGCCTGGTGGCCCCGCGCCCACCATGTGATCGGCAAGGACATCCTGCGGTTCCA
>DASSYG010000142.1:0-7443 GCA_035703405.1 Acidimicrobiales bacterium
GGTCGGGGCGGAACCCGATCATCTGTGGCATTCCTTCACCGACTCGGTGGTCGACCTGGCGCTCGACATGGGTGTCCGGATGGTCGTCGGTCTCGGCGCCTATCCCGCACCGGTCCCCCACACCCGAGCGGTGCAACTGTCGTGCACCGCATCGTCTGACGAGTTGGCCTCCCGCATCGGGTTCCTCCGCGGTTCGCTCGAAGTGCCCGCCGGGGTACAGGCGGCGATCGAGCAGCACGCCGATTCGGTGGGCATCCCCTCGGTCGGCGCGTGGGCCCAGGTCCCCCACTACACCGCGGCGATGCCGTATCCGGCCGCGAGTCTCGCGTTGATCGAGGCGACGGCGGAGCTGACCGGACTGTCGTTGGATGCCGGAGACCTTGCCTCAGAGGCCACGGTCACCGAGTCGCGCATCGACGAGTTGGTCTCGGGCAACGACGAGCACGCAGCGATGGTCCATGCCCTCGAGGTGCAGGCCGACGCCACGCCATCGCCGGCGGACCTGCCCTCCGGAGACGAATTGGCCGCAGAACTCGAACGGTTCCTACGCGACCAACCACCTGGTCCGAATCTCTGAGTCCGGGACCTCGATCCACGGTCGATCCCGTTAGCCTCACCCTGTTCGTTCGCCAGTCGACCCGAAGCCCTTCGAGGACCCCCATGATGACCTTCGCCAAGCGCATCCTCGCGCCGATCCTGCTCGCCACCGGTCTGTGCATCGCCGGCGCTGCGTGCAGCAGTTCCTCCGACGACGCCGGTTCCGCGACATCGACCACAAAGGCCGAGAGCGGGGCATCGACCACCACGCCGGGCTCCGTTGCGCCCACCACGACCATCGTCGGCTCGGACCCCGATTCGGCCTTCTGCGTCACGGTCAAGCGTCTGAACGACAGCAACTCGCTCGACCCCGCAATCATCTCGAGCCCCGATGGCCCCGAGGTACTCCAGAAGTCGTTCACCGAACTCGAGTCGAAGGCGCCCAAATCGCTCAAGTCGTCGATCAGGACCGTGGCGAAGGCGCTCGACGAGATCGTGAAGGCCGACGCCGAGACCCAGGAGGAGCTCGACGCGATCAACTCGAAGATCACCGATGAGCAGGTCAGTTCCGCGTCGACCAAGCTCGAGACCTACGTCAGAGAAACCTGCGGCGTCGATCTCGGCGGCTGAAGTCGGCTGGTCGCCGCATCTTCGACGGTCGACAGAATCGATCCGGCATCGACCGGCTGCGCGTCACCCGGCCGTGCGGGCCGACGGATATTCATCTGCGAGATAGCGGGTCCGACACAACGAACGTTGCAATTTGCCCGACGAGGTCTTGGGCAGGGTGCCTGCGGGCACCAGCACGATCTCTCTGGCGGCGAGTCCCACGGCGTCCTTGACGGCCCGGGACACCTGCAGCCGTAACTCGTCTGCGTCGTCGGAGCGGGTCTCGGCCACGACCACCAGACCCGGACGGCGACCGGTGTCACACGAGAACGCGATGACGTTGCCGGCCCGGACGTCGTCGACCCGGGCGACTGCCAATTCGATGTCCTCGGGGAACACGTTGCGCCCCGCCACGATGATCAGGTCCTTGATGCGACCGCACACCACGAGCTCACCGTCGACGACATAGGCCAAATCACCAGTGCGCAGCCAGCCGTCGACGAAACGCTCCGCGTTCACGTCGTCGCGACGGTAGTAGCCCGAGGTCACCGAGGTTCCCCGCAACTGCAATTCGCCGACCTCACGCTCGCGCATCTCCGCACCCGTCTCGGTGTCGACGATGCGCATGTTCAGGCCGGGCACCGGGCGCCCGAGCCGGGCGAAGGACCGCGCGTCGTCCGCATCGTCGTCGACGCGGGCCGCGTAGCGCTCGGTCTCGAGTACCCGCTGGTCGATGGTGTCCACGACGAGACCGGTGAGGGGCTCACCGAAGGTCCCGGCGATACCGACCTCGGCCATGCCGAACGCGGGGAACACACAACCTGGGCGCAGACCATGGCGCGCTCCGGCGGTCACGAATCGCTGCACGGCCGCGGTGTCGACCGGCTCGGCGCCGTTGATCGCCAAGCGCACCCGGGACAGGTCCAGCCCGTCGAGGCGTTCCATCGCGCGCGCCGCGAGCACGTACGCGAAGTTCGGTGCTGCGGTGAGCGTGCCGCCGTGGTCCGACAACCACTGCACCCAACGCGACGGTGACGCCATGAAGTCCTGGGGCGCCGCCAGTACCAGTTCGTTGCCGAAGGCCATGGCGGTCGACAGAATCCCGACCAACCCCATGTCGTGGTACAGCGGCAGCCACGACACGAACACGTCGGGCCCTTCCTGGTCGAGGCGCCCGGCGGTGGTCAGTGCATCCAGGTTCGCGAGCAACGTGCGCTCGGGCAGCATGACGCCTTTGGGGTCCGAGGTCGACCCGCTCGTGTACTGCAGGATCGCCAGACGTTCGGGATCCTCCGGCGGGGCCACCCACCCGGCGATGCCGTCGGCGAGAAGGGTGTCGAAGCTGATTCGGGCGGGGTCGCCTGGCTGGTCGTCCATGAACGGGGCAAGCTGCTCGTCGATCATCATCAGCGCGATGTCGGCGTCCAGGATCCGTTTACGGGTCTGGGCGACGAACGCCTCGACCGAGCTCATGCGCATGGGGAGCGGCAACACCACCGCGGTCGCACCGGCGAGCCACACGGCGCGGATCGTGGTGACCAGCTTGCGACTCGTCGGGCCGAGCAGTGCCACGTGATCTCCCACGCCGACCCCGTGGGCGGCGAGCGCCATCGCGGTCCGGATCGCCTCTTCGTGCAACTCGGCCCAACTCACCCGGACCGGCGGGTCTTCACAGACGAAGGTCACGCCTCGATCGGTCGAGGTCGCGGCATTGTGGAGTCGGTTCACCAGGTTGGGCATCGGCACTTCAGACCACGGCCGATCGCCGAAGGTTACGTCGGCGCGACGGAGGCAACGAGACACCCGTCACGTGCTCGGCGCGACCGTGACACCGAGCCCGGGCCGCGCCTCGTGCGGCAACTACCGTGAAACCCATGGCCGAGGCACAGCACGCGACGCACCGCGACGAGAGTCCACCCCACCGCTACGACGCCGCGCTCGCCGAGGACATCGAGGCGAAGTGGCAGCAGCGTTGGGCCGACGAGGGCACCTTCGACGCACCGAATCCGACGGGGAACCTCTCCGCGGGGTTCGAGCAGGTGGCCGACCGGGCGAAGTTCTTCGCGCTGGACATGTTCCCCTACCCGAGCGGCACCGGCCTGCACGTCGGCCATCCACTCGGTTACATCGGCACCGATGTGTACGCCCGGTTCATGCGCATGACCGGACACAACGTGCTGCACACGATGGGCTACGACGCATTCGGGTTGCCGGCGGAGCAGTATGCGATCGAGACGGGCCAGCATCCGCGGGTCACGACCGAGGCGAACATTGCGAACATGTCCCGCCAGCTTGCACGCCTCGGCCTGGGTCACGACACACGGCGGGTCCTGGCAACCACCGACGAGGGTTACTACCGCTGGACCCAGTGGATCTTCGTGCAGTTGTTCGAGTCGTACTACGACGACGAAGCCGGCCGGGCGCGGCCGATCACCGAGCTGGTCGCTGACCTCGACGCGGGTGAGCGCGAGCCGGCGGCCGACACGCTGCCCGCGGGCACGACCTGGACGGACCTGAGCGACGCCGAGCGACGTCGGGTCATCGACGCCCACCGTCTCGCGTACGTTTCGGAAGCCCCGGTGAACTGGTGTCCCGGGCTGGGCACGGTGCTCGCGAACGAAGAGGTCAACGCCGAAGGACGTTCGGAGCGGGGGAACTTCCCGGTGGAACGGCGGCCGTTGCGCCAGTGGATGCTGCGGATCACTGCATACGCCGAACGCCTCCTGGGTGACCTGGACCTTCTGGATTGGCCCGAACCGATCAAATTGATGCAGCGCAACTGGATCGGCCGTTCGACCGGGGCCACGGTGTCGTTCACCGCGGACGGAGGCGAGGAGACCATCGAGGTGTTCACCACCCGACCCGACACGCTGTTCGGCGCCACCTATGTCGTGTTGGCCCCTGAGCACGAACTCGTCGACGACTTCACGACTGCTGCCTGGCCCGAGGGCACTCCCACCGAATGGACCGGTGGCGCGGCCGACCCCGGGACCGCGGTCGGGGCGTACCGCTCGGCCACGGCACGCCGGTCCGAACGAGACCGTCAGGCCGAATCTCACACCAAAACCGGCGTGTTCACGGGTTCGTTCGCGATCAACCCGGTCAACGGTGATCCGGTGCCGGTGTTCATCGCGGATTACGTGTTGACGGGTTATGGCACCGGGGCGATCATGGCCGTGCCCGCGCATGACGAACGGGACTTCGCGTTCGCGAAGACCTTCGGTCTGGGCATCGTCGAGGTGGTCCGACCTTCCGCGGCCTGGTTCGCCGAGCACGGCCTCGACGACGGCGCCTCCGTCGAGCAGTGGCCGGATGCGTTCACCGGCGATGGCACCGCGACCGCCTCGGCCAACGACGACGTGAGCCTCGACGGTCTTGCCGTCGCCGACGCGAAGGCGGCGATCACGGCCTGGCTGGGCGTGCAGGGCACCGGGCGGGCGACCGTCACCTACAAGCTGCGGGACTGGTTGTTCTCCCGGCAGCGCTACTGGGGCGAACCCTTCCCGATCGTGTGGGACGCCGACGGGTTCCCGCACGCCGTGCCCGCCGAACAGCTTCCGGTGGTTCTTCCCGAGGTCGACGATTTCACTCCCCGGGTGTCCGACGACCCCGATGCGCTGCCCGAACCGCCCTTGGCACGTGCCAGCGACTGGATGAGCGTCACCCTCGACTTGGGCGACGGCCCGCAGAACTACCGGCGTGAAGCCAACACGATGCCCCAATGGGCCGGGTCGTGCTGGTACGAACTGCGCTATCTGGACCCGGACAACACCGAAGCGTTCGTCGACCCCGAAATCGAGGCCTACTGGATGGGTCCGTGTGCTCCCGGCGAGTCGGGCGGTGTGGATCTGTACGTCGGCGGGGTCGAACACGCCGTGTTGCACCTGCTGTACGCCCGCTTCTGGCACAAGGTGCTGTACGACCTGGGGCACGTCTCGTCGGTCGAGCCGTTCCACCGGTTGTTCAATCAGGGCTACGTGCAGGCCTACGCCTACACCGACGACCGGGGCTTCTACGTGCCCGCCGCCGACGTGGTCGACGGCGACGACGGCACGTTCACCTACGAGGACGAGCCGGTGAACCGCGAGTACGGCAAGATGGGCAAGAGCCTGAAGAACTCGGTCACCCCCGACGAGATGTATGAGGCGTACGGCGCGGACACCCTACGGTTGTACGAGATGTTCACGGGCCCGTTCGACCAGAGTCGTCCGTGGAACACCCGGGACGTGATCGGCGTGCACCGGTTGCTGCAGCGCATCTGGCGCAATGTGGTCGACGAGGACACCGGCGCGGTCACGGTCACCGATGCCGAGGTCGACGCGGAGACGCAGCGGGCGCTGCATCGCATGCTCGAAGCGGCCCGTGAGGGCTACGAGTCGCTGCGGTTCAACACCGTGGTGGCTCGGCTCACCGAGTACAACAACCACCTGATCGGTGCCTACCCAGACGGCGTGCCGCGTGACGCGATCGAGCCGATGGTGCTCGCGCTGGCGCCACTGGCTCCGCACATCGCCGAGGAGCTCGGGGAGCGTCTCGGTCATGCGTCGTCACTGGCGTGGGACGACTTCCCCATGGCCGATCCGGCTTTGCTGGTCGACGAAACCATCGAGATGCCGGTGCAGATCAACGGCAAGGTCCGCAGCCACATCTCCGTCGCCCCGGACGCCACCCCGGACGTCCTGGAAGCCGCGGCCCGAGCCAACCCGCGGATCGCCGAACTACTCGCCGAAGCCCGGATCGACGGTGCCGAGGTGGCGCGGGTGATCGCGGTGCCGGGCCGCATGGTCAACCTGGTGGTCAAATGACCGCCGACCTCCCACCCCAACCCAAATTTGTAGCGAACTGCCGCCCACAGGCGCATCCCGCTACAAATTTCAGCCCGGCCCGACCATCCATCCCACCCCCTCCCAAATTTGTAGCGAACTGCCGCCCACAGGCGCATCCCACTACAAATTTCGCTGGTGTGGTGGAGGTGGGTCACCCGTGAGCAGACCAGAACCTCCTGGCGCCGGTGCGGTCCGGGCGGCGATCGAAGACCCGACGGGCTACCTGCGCGCCGCGATGCCGATGTGCGCGACGCTGGGCTTCGTCGCCGATCGGGTCGACACCGAGTCGGTGGAAGTGTCGGTGGTTTGGTCCGAGGGCCTGTGTACGGCGAACGGGGTGATCCACGGTGGCGTGGTGATGGCCCTGGCCGACGCGGCAGGCGCGCTCCTGGCCTATCTGAACCTGCCCGAAGGGGCGGCGGGGACGACCACGATCGAATCAAAGACGAACTTTCTGGGCGCAGCGCGCAACGGCACGCTCACCGCGACGGCGCGGATCCTCCACGCCGGACGCACGACTATCGTCGTCGAGACCGACCTCGCCACCGCGGACAACCCGGTCGCCAAGACCACCCAGACCCAGCTCGTCCTGCTCCCTCGCTGAGTTCGTCGCCGGGAACGTGACTGGTAGAGTCGGCGGACAACACTCGGGGCTATAGCTCAGTTGGTAGAGCGCTTCCATGGCATGGAAGAGGTCTGGGGTTCGATTCCCCATAGCTCCACTGGATCCGAAACCCCCAGGTCACGCGACCCGGGGGTTTCGTCGTCGAGGACGACGGCGATGAGGGGTTTCCCCTATGACCGGCCGTCGATCCGAACCCGATGATGGCTCCATGGCCGATCGTCTGTCACCCACGCCGACGCCGCCACCCGGTAAGCCGATGCGCGTGCGCACGGCTCCACGCGCCGTCGTCGCAGTGTTGGTTCTGATCCTCTCGACTCCCTTCGTGGTGTGGTGGGCCTTCGGAAACCAGGACAATCGCGTCCCCGGCCTGGATCCGGCGCACGATCAGCAGGCTTTCAGCCGCGCGTTCGACCCGCCCGCCATCAGCGCAGGAACGGAATTCATGATCGGTCTCGCCGCGAGCATCGCACTCGTCGCGGCGGTGCTCACGCTGGTCTCCGCCGCCAGAGCGGGACGACTGGATTAGCGCTGGTGGCCGCCGATCATCGGGTGCGTCGGTTTGGGCGCCATCGCCGGCGTCGCCGAACGAACGATGACGGCGGCAACGATCGGCGCGAACATCGGCGCCGGGATACTGGTGCTGTTCGGCACCCCGATCGTCGCATTCCTCGCCATCGGATCTGCGGTGTGGAGCATCCAGATGTTCCGCTCCACGACCTCCAGGCACTCTCGGTGAAGTCGGTCCGACCTAAGCTCTCCGCCACCGGCGGGGACCGAACCTGGCCGATCACGAACAAAAGGAATCTTCGATGCTGCTAGCCGACGTGTCTCTGGGGTCATTGCTTT
>DASSYG010000291.1:0-7176 GCA_035703405.1 Acidimicrobiales bacterium
GCACCGAAGCGCAATGCGCTGGTCGGTGTCGCCTCAGCGACCCAGCATGCGGTTGATGCGCGGCGTGTCCGCAGCAGACACCTCGGCCGGAGACGACAGACGGCGCTTGCGGTCCGGCGACTTCTTTTCGAGGATGTGGCTCTTGAACGCCTTGCGGCGCATGACCTTGCCGCTCCCGGTCACTTTGAACCGTTTGGCGGCACCCCGGTGGGTCTTCATCTTGGGCATGTCGTCTCCTTGTGGGTCGCCCCGCCCCCGGGTACACCGCGTGGTGACCGGGCGCCGAGGCCTCGCGTACTGCTCGCGTACTGCTGGTATCGATGAACTGGTGCTGACGAACCGGTCCTGACGAACCGGGGGTTCAGGAAGCTGCCGAGTCGGCCGTTCCCGTGTGGTTCTCCGAGGGTTCGTCGGAATCGTCCTGGGCCAGCTTGGCTGCGTGAGCGGCCTGGGCTTTGCGGTCCGGGGCGAGCACCATCGTCATGTTGCGCCCGTCGAGTTTCGGGTACACCTCGACCCGACCCTGATGGGCGACGTCTTCGGCGATGCGATCGAGGATCTTGCGTCCGAGTTCGGGGTGAGCCACCTCGCGCCCGCGGAACATGATCGTGATCTTCACCTTGTGACCTTCACCGAGGAAATGCTCGACCTTGCGGGTCTTGGTGTCGAAGTCGCCGCCACCGATCTTGGGACGGTACTTCATCTCCTTGACCGAGACGCTCGAGGACTTCTTGCGCGATTCCTTGGCTTTCTGCGCTGCTTCGTACTTGTATTTGCCGTAGTCCATGACCCGACAGACCGGCGGGTTGGCCTTGTCGGCCACCTCCACCAGATCCAGATCCTGGGACTTGGCGAAAGCCAGTGCTTCGGGCAATGGCTTGATACCGATCTGGGACCCGTCGGGTCCCACCAGGCGGACTTCCCGTGCACGGATCCGATCGTTGATCCGAGGCTCGGCGGCTTTCGACGGCGCAGCTATGGTCGGTCACTCCACGTCAATGTCTCATCTCCTTGGCGAGGCAATAGGGGCTTCATTGGGTTCGACGTCTGTCGAAAACGAAGATGACGGACGCCGGGAAAGCCGACGTCCGTCCGAAACCCGCGAGCGGACCGGATGAGCCATCGACCACGTCGCACTCCCGAATCCTGCATGGGGTGGACGGGTGGGAGCTTGCGCCCCGCTTTCTCAGTTGCCCATTAGGGTAACAGCCACGATGCAGTACTCGACAACCCTGGGATTGCGATGAGCTTGTGGACCCCCGGCGGCGAGCACGAAGTGCCCCGCTCCGAACCGACCGACGCCGCTGCACCGGACATGCCGGGCGGGCCATCCTTCGACGATCTCAGCCCTGAGCAACGGGCACAGGCCGAGCAACTCGCTGCCGAGATGTCCGAGGTGCGCCAGCAACTGATGTCGGCGCCGGCAGCAGTCGTGGTGGCGAACCACGCGATGGGCCTGTACGAGTTGGCGGCCATCCACTTGAGCGCGGAGAAGCCGAACCTGGAGGAGGCCCGGGTCGCGATCGATGCGTTCGGCGCGTTGGTCGACACCCTCGGCGACCGTTTGGGCGAGGATTCGGCCACTCTGCAGGACGCGCTGGGTCAGATCCGGCTCGCGTACGTGCAGGTCAAGGGCGCGCTGGAAGGCGCTGGCGAGGACAGCGCCGCCGAGGAACCCGCTACCGACGATTCGCCGACCGGCTGAGCGACGCGGCAGTCGAGTCGTCGCTCGGAACACGTTCGACGTTCGCCGCTTCCCACTCCCCCACACCGATCGGCAGCACGTCCGCGGTGACCGCGGCGCCGACGGGAATGGTGCGGGTGCCGTCAGCGATCTGTGTGCAGTGGAAGAACACCTCGGCGCCGTCGTCGATCCGTAGCGTGCCCCAGCCGGCATGGTCGTCGAACGAGGCGACCGTTCCGGCGAGGTGGGCGAACCGGTGCGGTTCGCCGCTGTGCGTCATGGGACGATCTTCGCGATCGGCAACTCGATGATGCCGGTCGCTCCCGCGTCGGACAGCGCCGGGATGAGGATGTTCATCTGCGCCTTGGGCACCACAGCCTCCACCGCGAAGCCACCCTCGCCGTAGAGCTGGGACACCGTCGGCGCTTTCAGCGACGGTAACAGCTCGATCACGGCCGCCAGATGGGACTCGGATACATTGAGCTTCATCAGCACCTGTTTGCGGGCTTCGAGGGTGCCGTCGAGCAGCGTCTTGATCTGTGCCATCGCGTGGAACTTGTCGGGATCCGCGGCCGCGGTCGGGTTCGCGATCAGCTCGGTGTAGGACTGCAGCACCTCGGCGATGATCCGCAACCCTGCGGCACGCAGTGCGCGACCGGTTTCGGTGATCTCGACGATGCAGTCGACGATGTCGGGAACCTTGGCCTCGGTGGCGCCATAAGACAGGCGGATATCGGCGTCGATGCCGTGTTCGGCGAAGAAACGCCGGGTCGTCTCGGGGTACTCGGTCGACACCCGCACGCCGTCGGGCAGCTCGTCGACCGACTGGATCGGCGAATCGCCGGCGACGGCGACGACCATGCGGATCGGACGCGGCGTCGCCTTCGAATAGTGCATCTCCCCGAGCGACGTGACCGCCGACGCGGTCTCTTCGATCCAGTCGCGGCCGGTCACGCCGAGATCGAACATGCCCTCGGCCACATAGAGAGGGATCTCCTGGGGTCGCAGGATCCGCACCTCGTCGATACGGGGGTCGTCGATCGTCGCCGAGTAGTCCACGCTCGACGACCGGTTGACCGTGAGGTCCGCCTGGGCGAACAGCTCCAGCGTCGCTTTCTCCAGAGAACCCTTGGGCAGCACGAGCTTCAGCACGGCTCTGCAGGGTAGTGGGCCGGGTGTCGTGTGCCGAAGCGGATCACCCCGAATGACGGCCCGCCTGCACGCGCTCGACGAGTCGGGCCATCTCGACGACGACTCGAGCGCCGTCCTCGCCCACGTTGTGCCCGCCAGGACCTTCAGAACGGGCGAGCGCCTGGTCGAGATCCTCGGTGGTGAGCACCCCGAACGCGATCGGTACGCCGGTGTCGAGCTGAGCCTGCTGGATCCCGGCCGACGCTTGCCCGGCCACCTCTTCATAGTGCGTGGTCTCTCCCCGGATCACGCTGCCCACGCAGACGATGCCGTCGAAGGATCCGCTCGCCGCCAAGGTCTTCGCAGCAAAGGGCAATTCGAAAGCGCCGGGCACCCAGTGTTCGACGGTGTCGCTCACCCCGAGCTCCGCGAACCCGCGGCGGACCCCGTCGAGCAGCCGCACGGTCACATGGTCGTTGAAGCGGCTGGCCACGACGGCCACCCGCAATCCGGATCCGTCCAAGTCGACCGCGACCCGGTCAGATGCTGCTACGTCCTCAGCCATGGCCCGTCACGCTATGCGATCAGCGTCCCGTGCGATCAACGTCCCGTGCGATCGGCCACGCTGCCCGATCACTTGCCGTTCTACTCGTCAGAATCCGGGAGGCGGGGGCATGGTGCGCGGGGGTGGGCCAGGCACTTCGGGGATCGGGACGACCGGCGGTGGCACGTTCGCTTCGGACTTGTCACGCCGGGCCTGTTGGGCCCGTTCTTCGCCACCTCGTTCGTACTCGGTCACCAGACGATCCTTGCTCGCCGCGGCCCGTTCGGCCCGGTCGCCCGATCCGCCGTCGTCATCGCGGAACAACTCGGCCACTGCGGCCAGCCCACCGAGGCCGCTCGCGAAGTCAGCCGGAAGGTAGATCTTGGTGGCCCGGCCGTCCGCGATCGTCCCAAGTGACTCCAGGTACTTGATCGCCAGAAGGTCCGGCGAGGGGTCACCAGCGTGGATCGCGTCGAACACCGTTGTGGTCGCCCGCGCCTCGCCTTCGGCGACGGTGATCTGGCGGTACCGCTCGGCATCCGCGATCGCCATCGTCGCCTCGGCGTCGCCCTGGGCCTCGAGGATCTGGCTCTGCCGTTGCCCCTCGGCACGCAGGATCTCCGACGCCTTGATCCCCTCTGCCTGAGCGATCGCCGCTTCGCGTTGACCGTCGGCCTCGAGTACCACCGCACGACGGGTCCGCTCGGCCTTCATCTGCTCGTGCATCGACGCGATCACGTCCGGCGGCGGGTCGATCCGCTGGATCTCCACTCGGGCCACCCGCACACCCCACTTGTCGGTCGCATCGTCGAGGATGTCGCGCAGCCCGTGGTTGATCGTGTCGCGGCTGGTGAGGGCCTGGTCGAGCTGCATGTCACCGACCACGTTCCGCAGGTTGGTCTGGGCCAACTTGATCACGGCCATCACGAAGTTCGCAACGTTGTAGATGAGCCGCTGGGGATCGGTCGGTTCGTAATAGATCACCGCGTCGACCGATACCACCACGTTGTCAGAGGTGATGACCTCCTGGGGTGGCACGTCGAGCACCTGCTCGCGCATGTCCACGACGCGGAGCTTGTCGACGAAGGGCACGATGACCCGCAGCCCCGGCTCGAGGGTCGCGCGATAAGAGCCGAGTCGTTCGAGCACGGCCCGCTGGTATGGACGGATGATCTTGACCGCGCTCGCGACGAAGATCAGAAAGAAAAGTGCAATGATCGCCAAGGCGATGACAGCGCCCATCAGTGGGTCCTTCCCTGGGTGGGTGGGGTGTTGTCGGTTCTCGGTTGAGTGTCGGGGCCGTCGATGCGTGGTTCCACCACGACTCGGGTGCCCCGCACATCGGTGACCACCACGGGCGTGTCCGCGGCTATCTCCTGCCCATCTGCTGATTCGGCCCGCCACTTCTCACCGCCGAGCAGCACCATGCCAGGCATGTGTCCGTTGCCGATGGCCTCGGTGACCTGCGCGGCCTGGCCCAGCAGGCGATTCGCGCCGATCCCCGCAGAGCGGTTCTCACGATCGAGGCGGCGTGCCAGCGGCCGCATGGCGAGAAAGCTCACGACGGACACCACCAGGAACGCCGCCCACTCGATGCCGAGCGGCACATTCAGGAACGCGAGGATCGCTGCCACTGCGGCGCCGAGTGCGAACGGCGCGAGAAAGAACGATCCGGCAGCGGCCATTTCGCCGAGGCCGAAAACGACCATTGCGACCAGCCAGATCCACTGCCACGTATGCGGTTCGCCCAGGTCCATGACCCTTCAGGCTACGTGACCGGCAGCGCGTCGGGGGGCGAACCGTCGCCAAAGGGCCGTCCGCCGAGAGATTCACGGCCGTGCGGGGCGAGCCAGACCTCGTCATCGGGCCCTCGGGGCACGATCCCGGACGGGTTCAATTCGGTGTGCACGAGGTAGTAGTGCGCTTTGATCTGGTCGAAATCGATCGTGTCGCCGAACCCGGGAGTCTGGTACAGGTCACGGGCGTAGCCCCAGAGCGCCGGCATCTCGGCGAGCTTGTTGCGATTGCAGCGGAAGTGGCTGTAGTAGACGGCATCGAAGCGCACGAGGGTGCAGAACAGCCGGATGTCGGCTTCGGTGATCGTGTCGCCGACCAGGTACCGCTGAGCGCTCAGGCGCTTTTCGAGTCGGTCCATCGCCGTGAAGAACCGGTCGTACGCGGCGTCGTACGCGGCCTGGGAGCCCGCGAACCCGCACGCGTACACCCCGTTGTTGATGTCGGTGTACACCCAGTCGTTCACCTCGTCGATCTCGGCACGCAGCGACTCGGGATACAACTCGGGTGCGCCATCACGGTGGTGCGCAGACCACTCGAGGGAGAAGTCGATGGTGATCTGCGCGAAGTCGTTCGTGGCGACTTCGCCCGTGGTGGTGTCGACGATCGCGGGCACGGTGATGCCCTTGGGGTAGCCGGGAATGCGGCGGTAGTACGCCTCGGCGAGCCAATGAATCCCAAGGACCGGATCGAGTCCACCCGGGTCGAGGTCGAAGGTCCATGAGCGCACGTCGTGGGTGGGGCCCGGCAGCCCGAGAGAGATCGCGTCCTCCAGGCCGAGTAGGCGTCGCACGATCACGGTGCGGTTCGCCCAGGGGCAGGCCCGGGCGGCGACCAGTCGGTAACGCCCGGCTTCGACCGGGTAGCCGTCGCGTCCGTCGGCAGTGATACGGGAGGTGATGTAGTCGGTGTCACGGATGAACTCATCGGAGGCAGCCATGCGGGTCAACCTATCGACGGTCTTCGCCGGATTCGCCTTGTGGCCCGGCATCCTTGACAACGGGCGGACGATCGAACCCGCCCACATCAACGCCGTCGACATGGGCGGCTGACCGGCGACGGAGGGAGCGCCGGCTGCCCGCGGGCACGGGCTCGGTCGACCCGGCCGGGTACAACTCGACGTTCCGAAGGTCGATGGTCGTCCGAGCCGACCTACCCGGGCCCGACGGCAGTACGAATCTGCCAACGTCACAGCATCGATCAAGCCAAATGGTCGTGTGGACCCGACAGGCTGTGCAGATACGTCGTGTCTCGCCTGTGCCTAGCTCGCCAGAAGCTGAACGAGGGGGAGCGGGCACATCGCCACGAACGGCGACGTTGCGGCCCGCAGCAGCCCGCCGTAACCGAGACCGAAGCACATCTGTTGGCCGACCTCGACACGGTGATCGCCGATGTCGACCACGAGGTGGTCGCTGCTCATGCCGAGCAGGTTGATCCCCGGTGGGGGTACGAGACCATCGGGTTCGACGTCCTGGCGGCCCACGGCCAGAATCGCCTGGCGGACCATTCCGGTCGATGTCCGGGTTGGCGGGTCGCCGAACGCTCCCTGCGCGACCTCGCCCCAGGGTTGCGACGGTTTGGTTGCCACCTCGATGACCTCGGCCACCAAGATGAAGGCATCGAGGTGGAGGCCGTCGATGGGGCACCGGTTGAGAGGTTCGGTGCCGAGCAGGATCGCTTCACCGAGTCGCAGATTGTCGATCCGACCGACGTCGTCGGCCGCCAGAGCCCAGTCGAGGTTGGCGGAGTTCCCGCCCGAAACGACCTCGAGGTGCCGACCGGTGCGGGCTTCGACGCGTTCGACCAGCCCGGAGAGCTCGTCCATCTTCGCCTGGTCGGGGACGACGCCGCTCTGGCAGGCCAGGTTGGCACCGAGGCCGACAAGACGGAGGTTGCGGTGTCGACCCACGAGCAGGGCAGCCTCGACGATGTCGATGGCGGCGATCCCCTCACGCAGGTCGCCCAGCTCCACCATCAGTACGACCCCGTGGGTGGTTGCTGATCGTCGCGCGGCGGTGTCGAG
>DASSYG010000150.1:0-11489 GCA_035703405.1 Acidimicrobiales bacterium
GCTCCTTCGCTGCCTCGAGCACCTCGAAACCGGACACGTCGGGCATCCGTTGATCGGAGATGACCAGTGCAACCGGCTCTCCGCGCACTTTCAGCTCGCGGAGGGAGTCGATGGCCGCCTGGCCACCATCGGCGACGATGATCCGGTAGTCGCGCCCGTAGCGGCCACGCAGGTCGCCGCGGACCGAGTTCAGGACCAACGGGTCGTCGTCGACGGCGACGATCACCGGACGCGCACGTGGCGCCGACGGTTCGGCCAGGGTCGTCATCGGTGGGTTTGCGATCCGCCGTCGTCGGACCGGGAGAACGGGAGTCGCACTCCGAACACGGTGCAGCCGGGTTCGGAGTCGACGCCGATGTGCCCGCCCGAGCCGCGGACGATGTTGAACACGATGTTGAGGCCCAGCCCCGTCCCTCGGCCCGGGCCTTTGGTGGTGAAGAACGGATCGAAGATGTTCGACAGGTGATCGGGTTCGATGCCCTCGCCGTCGTCCTGGATCTCGACGAGGATCCCGTCGTCGTCGGCCGACGTGCGGATCGCGAGCCGCCCCGAACCGTCCATCGCGTCGATCGCATTGTCGATCAGGTTGGTCCACACCTGGTTGAGTTCGCTGCCCAGTGCCTCGATCCGAGGAAGGCCAGCGGCATAGTCACGGGTGACCTCGACCCCGGCCTTCAGCTTGGACTGGAGCATGACGAGCGTGTTGTCGAGCCCTTCGTGCACGTCCAGGTCCTGCACCGGGGCCCGGTCCATGTAGCTGTAGTCCTTCAGGGCCTTGACGATTTCGGATATGCGGCGGGATCCATGGCCGATCTGGGCCAGGAGTGTGGCGGCGGTGAACGACGCACCGAGCAAGCCGAGCACGTGGGGGAGCTGGTCCCGGGAGAAGGTGTCGGCGAGTGCGTCGATTCCATCTCCGTTCAGTCCACTTCCCACGAGAGGGCCGGCGAGGTCCCAGGAGGCGGTGATGCCATGGGCGTCGAGCCGGTCTTCGATCTCGGACTCGCGATCCGAACGGGTGAGCGGGTCGAGACCGTCGGGCGCCTTGGCCCGCTCCGCGCCGGCCGTCAACAGCTCGGCGAGCCGATCGGCTGCCGATGGATCGAGTCCGGTGCAGGCGAGGCGCACGAGCAACGTGTTGCTGTGTTCGACGGCCTGGGTGAGTTGTTCGGATCCGCGGGTCGCTGCCGACGCGGGATTGTTCAGTTCGTGGGCCAGTCCGGCGCTGAGCCGACCCAATGTCGCGAGCTTCTCGCTCTGAACCAGTGCGGTGGTCCGATCCGCGACCTCGACTTCGAGTTCGTGCTGGTACTTCGCGGTGAGTTCTTCTGCGGCTTTGCGTTCGGAGACGTCACGAAAGAAGGTGTGGGTCGCGACGTATTCGCCGTCGCGGAAGCGACCGGTGGCGTTCCCTTCGACCGGAAACTGCTCGCCACCCTTTCTCACGAAGGTGACCTCGACATGGTCGACCGACCGGCCGTTCATGATCTGACCGATGATCGTCGAGCAGTGCTCGTGGTCGGCCTCACAGACGATATCGAAGAGGGTGAGCGAGGGGAGTTCGGCCTCCGAGTACCCCAGGTGGTCGTGCCAGGCCCGGTTCACGAACTCGAAGTGGCCGTCGGGGCTGATGCTCTGCACGATGTCGTGGGACGACTGGATCAGGTCCGCGTAGCGGCGTTCGCTGTCCTTGACGCGTTCCTCGGACCTACGTTGCGCGGTCAGGTCCTGTGCGACGGCGTGGTACTGCTCGGCGTCGTCTGTGGCGATCGCCGTCCAACGCAGGTTCCGCACCGAGCCGTCCGCGGCGAGGAAACGGTTCTCGAAGCGGGCGATGTGTTCGTCGCCCCGTGCATCCCGGAGGTGTCGCTCGGTCTCGGTGCGGTCGTCGGGGTGGACGTAGTCCATGAAGGGTCGCGCCATGAGTTCGTCGACGCCGTAGCCGAGCAGGTCGGGCCAACCGGCGGACAGCTCGACGAAATGCCCGTCGAAGTCGGCCACACACGACACTTCGGTGGCGAGCGCGAGCAATTGAGAAGCGATGGCCGTCGAGGTCGACGTGCTGGGAGACTGACGTTCGTCCATCGGAGTACCGGCTTCTGCCCACCCTGATGTGGACGTTCGGGACCTTATCGGGCGAGCCGTGCGGACGGCACGTCGGCTGGTCGAGCACAGCGCTTCTTGCCGGGCGGCTCGGCCACTCGATGCACTCGTGGAAAGATCTGCGCGACCGGAGAGGCGCCTCGTGCGTGTGAGGAGTGTGGTCGTGGAATTCGCGGAGTTGGTCGAAACCGAGAGCAGGAGCGTGATCGCGGCGGTCACCGCGATCGTCGGCGACGTCGCACGGGCCGAGGAGATCACCCAGGACGCCTTCGAACGCTGCTATCTGCGCTGGCGCCGGGTGTCCCGGATGGACCGACCGGGGGCGTGGGTTCGGCGGGTGGCGATCAACCGGGCGATCTCGGTGCAACGGCGGAGCACGACGGAACAGGGCGCGCTCGCCCGGTTGGCCGGGCACGGCTCCGTAGCGTTCGGCTCGACACCGGAGCACGGCGCGCCGGTACTGGCCGACGAGTCAGGCGTGTGGGCCGCGGTCCGGGCGCTCCCCAAGGATCAGGCCGCGGCGGTCGCCCTGCGCTACGCCGCGGATCTCGGCGTCGCGGACATCGCGGCGACCCTGCACCTCAGCGAAGTCGCGGTGAAGTCACTGCTGCACCGGGCGAGGGCCACGCTGCGTACGTCGAAGGTCGTCCGTACCGAAGCCGACGACCCCGCACAGAAAGGACGCACCCCATGAACGACGAGCCGAACATCTCGCCCGATGACGACCACGATCCGGAGCTGGAAGAAGCGGGGTCTCGGCTGCGTGCCGAGACGCGACCGCTGCAGGCCGCATCGATCGAGGTCGGTGCACTCCGCCGGCGCGCCCGTCGCCGCGGGGTCGTGGCCGCCGCGGCGCTCGTGCTCGCGGTCGTGGCCGTCGCCGGCGCCGTCGTCACCGGCGGAAGCAACAGCGACACGCGGCACCTTGCGGGTGGGGGAGGCGGACCCGAGGTCGACCGGATCATCTCCTCACTCGACGCGAAGCCGGTCGACCCCACAAAGGTGCACCTGGTCTCGACCGTGAAGACCTTCCCGGGATGTGACGCACTCATCGGCGACCTGCGCCGGGTCGGCGCCGAGCACGTGGGGAGTCGCGGTTTCGGCGCGGAGCAGGGGATGTTCTCGACGGTCGGCAAGGCCGTCGCCTCTGAGTCGTCCGACCAGGCCATGACGACCGGGGCGGCGTCGCTTCCGGCGACCGGCGACGCGGCCGGCGGGGAGACGCTTGGCACGAACGTCCAGGTGAGTGGTGTCGACGAACTCGACCGCGTCAAGACCGAAGGCAAGTGGATCTACGACTTTGACGGTCGGGGCAATCTGCGCATCACCGACGCCACCTCGTTGCAGGTTGCCGCGACCATCCGGATCATCCCGAAGGCAAGCGACGACGACTTCGGGCCGTCCGACTCGCTGGATTCGCTGCTCGAAGCCGACGGGAAGATCGCGCTGTTCGGGTCGCGCACCGTCACCTCGAAGCCGGTGCCCGGTGACCCGTCGGCCGCCCGCTCGTCGACCAGCTATCTGACCGTCACCTTCGTGGATGCCACCGACCCGGCGAAGCCGCACATCACCGACCGGGTGCAGGTGGAAGGCGCTCTGGTGTCGGCCCGGCTCGTCGACGGCCAGGTCCGACTGGTGACCACCTCGAACATGGACGACCTCGGGTTCGTGCTGCCGACCACGCCGACCTCGGTCGCCAAGGCTCTCGATCGCAACCGGCGCTCGGTCGCCTCCTCCACCGCGGCGGACTGGATCCCCGACTGGCAGCGCACCGACGGCTCGCCACAGCCGCTGGTGCCCTGTGACCGGGTGCACGTGCCGGACACGTTCGCCGGCGTGGCGATGACCTCGATGGTGAGTTTCCCGATCGCCACCGGCAGGTTCGCGCCCGAGGCCACCTCGATCGTCGCCCCGGGCGACACCTTGTACGCGGGCCTGGACGACGTGGCGATCTCGTCACACGTCTGGGTCGACCCGATCGACCGGCAGCGGCTGAAGTTCGACGACTGGCAGACCGCCGTCCACGAGTTCTCCTTCGCCACCGATGGCCCCCCGGCCTATGAGGGCTCGGGGATCGTGGACGGCTCCACCGTGGGACAGTTCGCGTTCGGCGAGGTCGGCGACGCGCTCGGTGTGGTCACCGCCAAAGGCACCCCGTGGAATTCCGACAGCGACAATTCGGTCGATCTGGTGTTGTTGACCCGCGCCGGTAGCCAGCAACTCGACACCGCTTCGAAGCTGACCGATCTCGCCGGTGGAAAGGGGACGGTGAGTGCGGTGCGATTCATCCCCGGTCGCGTCCTTGTAACCACCGGGGTCGACGGCAACCTCGTCCGGGTGGTCGACGTGTCCGATCCGAAGAAGCCTCGAGCCGCCGGGGCGGTCGCGTTGCCCGGCCCGACGGGCTATTTCCATCCCCTCGGCGACCACCGCGCCCTGCTCGTGGGTGCTCGCACCGACCAGGTGCCCTTCGGAGACGACACCGTGCCGCGCCAGTGGGTCCGCGCGCAGGTGCTGGACGTGACCGACGCGGACCTCCCCACGATCTCCGACGCGTGGGAAGGACCCTGGATGAGCGACGAGGTCGCATGGGACCACCATGCGTTCACGTACTGGCCGAGCCGGAAACTCGCCATGTGGGGGGTCCGATGGGCCGGGTTCGGCGGTGACCCGGAACCGAACCACGCCGTGGTGCTCGGCGTCGACGGCGGCGTCACCGAGACGGCCCTCCCCGAGGCGCTGCAGCCACCCGAGGTGCCGGCGCCGTGCCCCCAGATACGCATCGACGATCCCGAAGTGCGCCAGATGATCGGGAACGATGCCATCGTGCTGGCCTGCAACGACGCGTCGAAGCGCACCGTGGAATGGCCGCGGTATTCGTGTGCGAAGATCGATGCCGAGATGCTCCGCCGGTACGCGCCCGACCAGGTCGGCAAAGGATCGGTCTTCGTGTGCAACCCGGCTCCGCTGCCTGCGGTGCAGCGGGTGCTGGTGGTCGACGGACGGCCGATTCTGTTCACCGACCAGACCCTGGAGGCGCTCGACCCGCAGACCTTCGCATCGCAACAGGTCACGTACCACCCGACAGGGAGCTTCGGCGGCGTGCCCTACATCGATTGATCTCTTGACAACATTGCCATGATCGGCAAATATATCGAATTATGGAAACCCCAACATTTGTCCCGGCCATCACCTACCGCGATCCGAAAGCCGCCATCACCTGGTTGGCCGAGGCATTCGGCTTCGAGCTGACGATGGCAATTGAAGATCCCGAAGGCGACCCCGCAATGGGTCACTGGGAGATGAGCAGCGCCGGGTCCGGACGCATCATGGTCGGGGGCCGCTGGGACGACCGCACGGTCAGCCCGCTCGACACCGACGGTCGGGTCACCCAGGGGGTCCACGTGACGATCGCCGGCGACATCGACGCCCACTGCGACGCCGCCCGGCAGGCCGGTGCCCGGATCATCATGGAACCCGCAGATCAGTTCTACGGCGACCGCACCTATCGGGCGATGGACGCCGAGGACCACATCTGGACCTTCTCCCAGGCCGTGCGCGTCGTCAGCCGTGCCGAAGCCGAAGAAGCGATCGGCGCGCCGATCTTCGCAACCGAGTGGTCATGAACCAACCAGCTCCCGACCTGGACGCCACCTTCGCCGCCTTGGCAGACCCGGCCAGGCGGCGTGCCGTGGAACTGTTGAGCGCCGCACCCCGCCGTTCGGGCGAACTCGCCAGCCTGATCGGGGTCAGCCCGGCCACGATGAGCAAGCACCTGCGGGTGTTGCGACATGGCGGACTGGTCACCCAGACAAGCGCGGAGTTCGACACCCGCGTCAGGGTGTACTCCCTCGCCAGTGCGCCCATGGCCGATCTGCGCCGGTGGTTGGCCGACACCGAACAAGGCTGGGTGGACCAGCTCGGCGCATTCGCCGACCACCTCGCCGAAGCCGAGGCGCACCCGCCGAAGAGCCGTGGCTGCTAATCATGCATGATGGCTGACGGTGCCCCGAGCGGTTCGCGCGTGCTCGTCGCGCTGCGGGTCGCGGCGCCACCCGAGCAGGCTTTCGCCGTGTTCACCGAACAGATCGGCGACTGGTGGCAGCCGAACGAGTTGTTCACCTTCTCCGCCGGCCGCTCCGGCCGCCTCGCTTTCGAAGCCGGACCAGGGGGGCGACTCGTGGAACGTTACGACGACGGGTCGGAATTCACGATCGGGCAGGTGCGTCACTGGGAGCCACCGCACGAGCTGGTCGTCTCCTGGCGTCAGGACTCCTTCGCGCCAGACCAGGAGACCGAACTGCACGTGAGCTTCACCCGGGTCGACGAACGGACCACCCGGGTCACGGTCGAGCATTTCGGCTGGGACGCGATACCCGCAGAGCACGCGGCCCGGCACGGGTTCCCGCTCGCGGCATTCCAGCAGCGCTACGCCGAATGGTGGCGGGAACTGCTCGACGCGTTCTCGATGCTGGGGACCGTGACGTGAAAGAAGGAAAGCGGCAGATTCGAACCCCGCTTGTGGTCGTCCTGGTGAGTGTGGCGGCGTGGCTGTCGGGGTGCGCTCCCACGAACCCGACCGCTACCGGCGGGCCGAATCGGACCGCACCGAACACCGCCGCTTCGACGACGAGCACAACCACCACGACCAGTTCGACCACCACGACGACGACCCTTCCTCCCGGGCCGGTCATGGGACGGACTGCCGCACCCGGGCGTGTCGCCGAGCTCACGTCGACCCAGGGTCAGGCCTACAGCTACACCGGCAATGCGAAACACACCACGGCCTGGGCGGGCGACGGGCCGATCGACGAGAACATCCGCGAGGTCTTCTGGCCTGCGGGCACACCCTTCCAGCTCGACCATGACGTGTGCATGACCTGGCACGACCCGGCGACGGTCGTCGATCGCCCGTACCCGCAACCCGGTCTCGCCTTGCGGATCGCCCCGTCCGGCCTCGACGGCACCGAGGTCCGGGCGGTCACGGTCACCCAGAACATCTACGGCGGGGCGATCTGGATCGCATGGGTCGACGTCTGGGATTCCGCGCACGGCACGATGCCGATCGGCGTCGCGCAGTTCGATCTGTTCCCGATCGTCGGCGTCGGCGAACGAACGATGGCGCCGAGCTGGCGGGTGTGCGGGCGTCTGCGCGGTGACCAGGTGGCGTTCAAGGTCTGGGTCGACGGCCCGGAACCGAGTTGGTCGGATCCGTCGCACGTGTTCACCACGACCATTCCGGACGAATGGGTCCAGCCGGGCTATGCCGGCGGCTACATCGGCCACCTCCACGCCGGTAGGGCGGCGGCCTTCAGCGACATCGAGGTGGACTGAACCGTCAGTCCCCAGAGGTGTCCGGCCCGGCGGCGCCCGAGTCGGTGGTGTCGCTGAACACGAGAAGGCTGCCGCCGTAACAGGCGACCCACACCGTCTTGGTCGTCGGCTCGTACGCGATGCCGATCGGGTGGTAATCGGTCTTCGCGCCGTCGATCTCGGCCAGGTCCGACGTGCGCAGCTTGGAGACGGTGGAGGAGTCGTAGTTGACCACGTACAGCGCTTTGCCGTCGGACGAGATGTCCATCGACCGGGGCTGGTCGCCGGTGTGGTGGGTGGCCACGACCTCGCCGCTGGAGCGGTGGACCTTGGTGACCGTGCCCGAGGAGTTGTTGGTCACGTACAGGAACTCGCCGTCGGGTGAGATCACGATGTGGCGCGGGCCGGCGCCGGTGTTGGAGAACAAAGCCACGTCGCTGGTCGCCAGATTCACCGAGACGACCTGGTTCGAGCCCATCATCGCGACGTACGCGGTCTTCGAATCAGGCGATGCGACCACGCCCCTGGGGTAGCGACCACCCAGATCGATCCGCTTGTACTCGACTCCCTTGGCGGTGTCGATCACGCTGAGCGACCACGAGCACCAGTTCGACACCAACAGAAACCGCTGGTCGGGAGTGAGCGCCATGAACTTGGGTACCGCCCCCACTTGGATCACCTGGTCGATCTTCTCGGTGGCGACGGCGATGCGATACACGAAGCTCGTCTCGGTGCCGTCCCCGGCGCTGCACGAATCCAAGCCTTCGGGGCCGAAGTTCTCGCCGTACATCGAGTAGTTCGACACGTACTCGTAGCGGCCGTCGGCGGTGAACGTCGACTCCACCGGTGCGCCCTGGGACGTTCCGGGGTGGCCGTCGATGCCGAAGTCGGCCAGATCGACGCTGTCGGAGATCGTGGCCGTGAGCTTGCGGGTCGCTGGGTCGTACCAGGTCAGGTTGTGGGAGTACATCATGGACTGCGCACTCACCAGGCCGGCGGGCGACGCGGTGACCGACTTGGGGGTGATGTTGCCGGTGATCCGGTCGACGCGCTTCATGATCGTCTGATCCGACGGGGGACCGGCCACCGTCGTCGGCGGGCTCGTCGTCGCGCCGGCGACCGTAGAGCTGGTGGCGGCGGAGGACTTGGTGCCGCTTCCGTCCGAGTCGGACCCGCAGGCAGCGGCCAAAAGGGCGGCGGCCGCGATGAACAGGACGGCCGCTCGGCCGTTGCGTGTCGTGGTCGTTGCTCGCATCGTCGCCTTTCACGGGTTCGGGTGTCGCGGGGCGCGAGCCTATGGGATGCCCGGCGAAACCGACCGTCTCTCACCGGTCGGTCCCATGGTGAGCTGGCGCTGAGGCGTGTGTGGCACAAGTCATGCTGCAGCAGGCGGCGCAATGGGTTACCGTCGGTAACAGTTCATCGTCGACTCACCGCAGTAGGGGCCAACCACCATGAGCGTTGCCGAAACCATGACCGAAACCGACCAAACCGAGGCCGAGGCGGCAACCACACCGATAGCCGCCGCCCATCCGATCAAGGCGCGACGGCTGCAACTCGACTACGACACCGACCCGCTGCCCAAGTACTTCATGGAAGACGAGGTCATGAGCCACATCGTGGCCGTGTTGTCCGCGCTGTTCCCAGAGGGCGAGGACTTCTTCGTGCGCTCGGTGCGCCACTACCGCGACCAGATCACCGACCCGACCCTGAAGCAACAGGTCGCCGGCTTCATCGGCCAGGAGGCGAACCACGGACGCGAACACCGCAACTTCAACGCCCGTCTGCAGGTCTTGGGCTACCCGACCGCCCGTGTCGACCGGCTGGTCCGCCGGGGGCTGGCCATGAACGAGAAGACCCGCTCGCCTGAGGTGTGCCTCGCAGTCACCGCCGCGCTGGAGCACTACACGGCCACGCTGGCCGAGGTGCTGCTCACCGATGCGCGGGCCCGGGAGATGTTCACCAGCGACGAGGCACGCGAACTGCTCGTGTGGCATGCCCTGGAGGAATCCGAACACAAAGCGGTCGCCTTCGACGTGTACCAGAACGTCGTGGGGGACCAGAAGCTTCGTGCCCGGGTGATGCGGGAGACGACCTTCTGGTTCCTGTTCGACTCGATCCTCCAGTCGACGCTTTCGATCCTGGCTGACCGCCAGGCACGTCGCCCCAAGGCGTTGTGGGCGAACCTGAAGAAACTCCGCCATTCACCCTGGTTGACCAAGGAGGTCCGCCAGCGGATCCGCGCCTACTACCGGCCCGACTTTCACCCCGACGACTACGACAACGCGGAGCTGACCACCGAGTGGCGCGAGAAGCTCTTTGGTGACGGCGGGGAACTTGCCGACCGGATCCGCAAGCCCCGGGCCACCGCCGAGGCCAGCGCCGCCTGAGAATCGTTGGCCAGAGAGGTCAGCAGGGCGCGTGGGGTGAGGTGAGCGGCCAGGGCCGTGCGCGCTCCATCGCCAATGCCAGGTCCAACAACACCGCGTCGTGGTGATGCGGGGCGATGATCTGCAGACCGACCGGCAGATCGTCGACGAGTCCGGCGGGAATCGAGATTGCCGGGTTCCCGACGACGTTCGCCGGAATCGTGAGCGCCCCGTTGTTGCCGAGTGGGACCTTGCGGCCCGCGACCCGGGTGTTCGCGCCCACCTCTGCGGGAAAGGCGACGTCGGGGTTCGTGGCACAGATGATCAGATCGACCCGGTCGAACACGCCGGCCATGATCTCGTTCGCTTCGGTGCGCGCCGCTTCGGCCCGCCCGGCGATGTCCAAGCTCAGATAGTCGTCCGCGAACTGCACCCCGAACGCCAGCTCCTTGGTGAGCTCGCCCGCACACTCGGGCCAGCGGTCGCCCAACTCGTGACGCAGTGACGCCAGGTTGCCGACGGCCCAGTCGGTGTCGAGGGTTGGGAGGCGAACGGCTTCGTCGACGAGGCGCAGTCCGGCGAACCCGGCCAACGCCTCGCCGGCCTCGGTGACGAGTGCAGCGACCTCGTCGCGCACGGTCGCCACCCCCAGGTCCGGAACGAGCGCGACCTTCAGACCGGCCAGGTCACGGGTGCCCAGGTCGCGCTCCCAGCCGTCGACGCGGGGCAGTGAATACGGGTCACGCGGGTCGTGCCCGTTTGTCACGTCGTACCAGCGGGCCACGTCGCGGACCGAGCGCGCCACACACCCCAGCACGACGGTCAGCGGTGCGATCGTGGTGCGGGGCCCACGGGGGATCCGCCCCGCGGTGCCCTTCATGCCCACCAGCCCGTTGAAGCCGGCCGGGATGCGGATCGACCCACCGCCGTCACCCCCCGACGCGATCGGCACGAGCCCACCCGCGACGGCCGATGAGCTGCCGCCCGAGGAGCCACCCGCGGTGCGGCCGTGCTGCCAGGGATTGTGGGTGACCCCGTGCAGCTTGGTGACCGACACGTTCAGACCACCGAACTCACTCGCCGTGGTCTGACCGACCGGCACGGCCCCGGCGGCGAAGACCCGTTGCATCTGAGTGGAGGTGTGCTCGGCGACGCGGTCCGCGAACACCAGCGAGGCCTCGGTGTGGGGCCAGCCGGCCACCGGTTCGAGTTCTTTTACGCCGATCGGCACGCCGCCGAAGGGTCGGGCCACGTCCGCGGCGGCCGCGGCGGCGCGGGCCCGGTCGATGTCGAGATGCGCGAACGCATTCAGCTCACTTGCGGTGATCGCTGCGATCGACGCGTCGAGTTCCTCGAGCGGGGAGCGCGCCCCGCTGCGGTATTCGTCCACCAGCCCGACCGCGTCGCCTTGCCAGGGTGTCGTCATGCAGGGAGAATACCGAGCGGCGGCTGATGCCGCGGGCCTCTCGACCGGCCCGGTGACCGAGCCCGTCGCCTGTCGGCCCGGAATGGTCGTCTCCTAGGGTGGCGACGCCATGGACACCGTCGCGTTTCTCGGTCTGGAGTCGACCCACAATTCGCACCGTTGGTTTCTGCCCGTGGTGCCCGGCATCTCCACCGGTTACCCGTTCCTCTTCGGCGGGTGTGCCCTGGGGGCGGCGATCGAGGCGATGGAGCGAACCTCGGGCCGGCCCGTGGTGTGGG
>DASSYG010000292.1:0-9613 GCA_035703405.1 Acidimicrobiales bacterium
CCGCGCGGCGTCGACGCGACCGGGCTGCGCTCGGGTCCGTGTGGGTCAGGCCAGTGCGATGCCGAGGTCGAACAACGCAGCGCGCACGTTGTCGATGCTTCTCACCTGCACGGCCTGCATGCCCACCGCTCGGGCGCCATCGGCGTTCTCGGCCATGTCGTCGAAGAACAGCACGTGTGACGGGTCGGTCGCAAGGTGTTCGGCGGCCGCGAGAAAGCAGCCGGGCTCGGGTTTGCGGTGGCCGAGCTCGTGCGAGGCGAGGATGCGGCCGATGTCGGCGAGCACCGCTGCATAGCGGGCGCCGAACACCGCGGCGTGCGCAGCGTTCGTGTTGGAGAGCGCGGCGATACGGTACGGCGAATCCCGCACGGCGGAGATGACCTCGGTGATGCCGGGCACCAGTTCACCGAAGATGGTGTTCCACCCTTCCGCGATCACGTCCAGGTCGACGTCGATGTCGAGCTGATGGCGGAGCCGTGCGAAGTACTCGTCAGTGGTGAGTTCGCCTCGTTCATACCGTTCGTAGTGGATCTCCTTGCGGAACCGTTCGACGATGTCGTCGTCGGGCACACCGGAACGCTCTGACCACACCGCGACGGCTCGGGACCAGTCGAAGTCGAACACGACCCGCCCCAGGTCGAAAAGCAGGACCTCGACCCGATCGGCCTCGATGATCGTGGAGGTCATGGCCCGCCCAGCCTGCCACACCTCCGGCCCACTGCCACTCCCATTCTTTGGAGGTTTTGTGGTCGTATTCGACGTCAACCCTCCAGAGAACAGCGGGCTACGCACCCGAAACGGTCGCAGGGAAACGGTTGACAGCATCCCAATTCGGACTACCATCTGGACAGATGTCCAGTTTGGTGTCCGACAGCCGGGCAGAAGGGGTGACTGCCACCGATGGTGGCCGTGACACCGCCGCCGCGCCCGAGGCGACCCGGCGGCGTTTGAGCGCGCGCCAGGCCGACACGGTCGAGCGACTCACCGTGGCCGCGGTCGACGGGTTGCGAGAGCACTCCTACGACGGGCTGAGCGTCCGCAACGTCGCCGCTCGGGCGGGCGTCGCACCGGCCACGGCCTACACCTACTTCTCGTCCAAAGACCACCTCGTAGCCGAGGTGTACTGGCGTCGGGTCCAGTCGCTGCCTACGGGCATTCCCGACACGTCACGGACTCCCGCGCAACGGGTCGCCGCGACGTTGAGCGAACTCGCGTTGATCGTCGCGGACGAACCCGATCTCGCCGCTGCCACCACCGTTGCGTTGCTCAGCGCCGAGCCCGATGTCAAGGTGCTCCGCGACCGTATCGGGGCCACCTGGCACGACCGGATCGTCACCGCGCTCGGCGACGACGCTCGCGACGACACCGTGACCGTGCTCGACCTCGCCGTGTCTGGCGCCCTGTTGCAGACCGGCATGGGCCACCTCTCCTATGCCGACCTCCCCGACCTGCTCACCCAGGTCGCCACCACCGTCCTGGAGGCATCGCAATGACCGACGTGCTCACCACCGAGCCGCTCACGTTCGACCCCTACGACTACGACTTCCACACCGACCCGTACCCCACCTACTCGCGCCTGCGCGCCGAGGCGCCGGTGTACCACAACCCAGATGTGTGGTTCTGGGCGTACTCCCGCCACGCCGACGTGCTGGACGCGCTGAAGGATTCCGAGACCTACTCGTCATCGAACGGGGTCTCCCTCGACCCGGCAGCGTGGGGGCCGAACGCCCACCGCACGATGTCGTTTCTCGGCATGGACCCGCCTCGCCACGGCCGGATGCGGCGACTGGTCGCCCGTGGGTTCACTCCTCGCCGGGTGAACGAACTCGAACCGAAGATTCGGCGTATCGCTCACCACTGGGCCGAGGCGGCCACCGCACACGACTCGTTCGACTTCATCGAGGACTTCGCCGGCAAGTTCCCGATGGACGTGATCTCCGAGATGATGGGCGTGCCAGAAACCGATCGTGCCCAGGTGCGGACCTGGTCGGACCTGTTGGTCCACCGCGAACCGGGCAACCGAGACGTCCCCCAGTCGGGCATGGAAGCCGCGCTGCACCTCGCCGGCTACTACGCCGACATGATCGCCGACCGGCGCAAGGCACGCAGCGACGACCTCACCTCCGCGCTCATCGACGCCGAGATCGACGGTGACCATCTCACCGACGACGAGATCACCAGCTTTCTGTTCCTCCTCGTCGTCGCCGGCAACGAGACCACCACCAAGCTGCTGGGCAATGCCTGGTACTGGGGCAACACGTTCGCCGACCAGGGGCGCAAGCCGTTCGACGATCCGGGCCGCATCCCCGACTGGATCGACGAGACCCTGCGTTTCGACACCTCAAGTCAGATGCTCGCCCGCACCACCACCCGTGAGGTCGACCTGCACGGGATCACCATCCCCGCAGGCGAACGGATCCTGCTGCTGCTCGGCTCCGCGAACCGCGACGAGCTGGTCTGGGACCGCCCCGACGTCTACGACCTGGACCGCTCCGACACCGCACAGGACCTCGCCAGCTTCGGCCTCGGTCGTCACTACTGCATGGGTCACGCCTTGGCGGTGCTCGAGATGCGGATCGCCATGGAAGAACTCACCAAGCGCATCGCCGGGTACGACCTCGACGTGGCCCGTGCCGAATGGGTCCACTCGGTGAACGTCCGCGGCTTCGCCCATCTGCCTACCACGATCACCCGCCGCTGAGCACCAGAGCGACCGAGCCGATCCATGCCCCGCTTTACCCCGCATCCCGACCGTCGCCCAGCGCTCGTCACCGGCGCGTCGTCGGGCATCGGCGCCGCGACCGCTGTCGCGTTGGCCGCCGCGGGACACCCCGTGGCACTGGGCGCGCGGCGACTCGATCGTTGCGAGGCTGCGGCCGAAGCGATCAGGGCCGACGGTGGCGAGGCGGTCGCCCTCGTGCTGGATGTGACCGACGAGGCGAGCGTCGCCGCGTTCGTCAATGGTGCAACCGATGCGCTGGGCGCGATCGACGTGGTCGTCTCCAACGCCGGTGACGTGCAACCCGGTGGGGCCATCGACACCGAACCGGCCCGCTTCGCTGCCGAGATCGGCGTCAACCTGGGAGGCCCCCAGCGGCTCATCCACCACGCGGCGCCTGCGATGGTCCAGCGCGGCCACGGCGACATCGTGTTCGTCACCTCCGAGGTCGCCCGTCACCCCCGTCCGTTCACTGCCGCGTACGTCGCGTCCAAGAGCGGCCTCGAATCCCTCGCCGAAGTGACGGCCATGGAACTGGAAGGAACCGGCGTGCGTGCCGGCATCGTCCGCCCCGGACCGTCGTCCACCGAACAGGGCACGACGTGGTCTGAACACGACATCAACCGCATCGTCGCCGCGTGGGACCAATGGGGACTGACCCGGCACGACGGAGCCCTCCGCCCCGCCGATGTCGCCCGCGCCGTGGTCGCCATGGTCGCCACGCCGCGCGGCACGCACCTGAACCTGATCGAAGTCCAACCCCAGGCCCCGAACGCCGCCAAGGAGATACCCGCGACATGAGCACGACCACCACCGACACCCTGGCACGACCCCCGAAGGTCTCCGGCGACGACGGCGGCACCGGCCACCTCGAAGAGCTGCGTCGCGACCCGATCGGGCTGATGCAGCGGGTACGCGACGAATGCGGCGACGTCGGCGAGTTCCGTCTCGCCGACAAAGAACTGGTGCTGCTCACCGACGCCGAAGCCAACGAGGTGTTCTTCCGGGCCACCGACGACGATCTCGACCAGGCCGCGGCGTACCCGTTCATGACTCCGATCTTCGGTGAAGGCGTCGTCTTCGATGCCCCGCCGGAACGCCGCCGCGAGATGCTCCACAATCAGGCACTGCGCGACAAGCACATGCGCGGTCACGCCGAGACCATCGCCGCCCAGGTGCGGGGCATGGTCACAGGGTGGGGCGACGAAGGCGAGATCGACCTGCTCGACTTCTTCGCCGAGTTGACCATCTACACCTCTTCTGCATGCCTGATCGGACCGAAGTTCCGCAACCAACTCGACGAGCGCTTCGCTGAGCTCTACCACGACCTCGAACAGGGCACCGACGCGTATGCGTTCGTCGACCCCTACGCCGACATCGAGTCGTTCCGACGCCGTGACGCGGCCCGGGTCGCCATTGTCGAGCTGGTGCAACAGATCATGGATGGGCGCAAGGTCGGGCCGCCCGCAACCGAGGACGACCGCGACCTGCTCGACGTGTTGATGTCGATCCCCGGGGACGACGGCGAACCCCGCTTCTCGGCAGACGAAGTGACCGGCATGTTCATTTCGATGATGTTCGCCGGGCACCACACCACCTCGGGCACCGCCGCGTGGACGCTGATCGAACTGCTCCGCCACCCCGAGTGGATGAAGCGCTCGGTCGCGGATCTCGACACGCTCACCGCATCGGGTGAGGACGTCACCTACCAGGGGCTGCGGGAGATCCCGAACCTCGAGGCGTCGTTGAAGGAAGCCTTGCGCCTGCACCCACCGCTCATCCTGTTGATGCGGGTGGTGCGCACGCCCTTCGACGTTGCCGGCGTGCACATCGAGGCGGGCAAGATGGTCGGCGCTTCGCCGGCGATCTCCAACAGGATCCCCGAAGCGTTCGACGACGCCGACACCTTCGATCCGGGCCGCTACGTCGCCCCCCGCGACGACGAGCGCAACAACCCCTGGAACTGGATCCCCTTCGGGGCTGGCCGTCACCGCTGCGTGGGTGCGGCGTTCGCCCAGATGCAGATCAAGGCGATCTTCGCCGTGCTGCTGCGGGACTGGGAGTTCTCGATGGCCCAACCGCCCGACACCTACCGCAACGACCACTCCAAGATGGTCGTGCAGCTCGAACAACCCTGCACGGTCACCTACCGCCGGAGGACCCGCTGATGGCGACGCGCGACCACGTGCCCGCCCGGATGGCGACGCTCGAGCCCCGCACCACCGAAATTTGTAGCGGAAGGCCGCTGCGAGCGGCAGATCGCTACAAATTTCGGGGAGGGCGGCAGTGATGACGCCGCCGGAAGACCACTCGAGCTCGAAAGAGGCTCCGCGCTTCCGGATCGTCGTGGACCGGGACCTGTGCCAGGGCCACGGCGTGTGTGAAGCCGAAGCACCTGACGTGTTCGAGCTCGAAAGGAAGGCCACCACCATCACCGTGCTGGACGAGTCCCCACCCGACCGGATGCGAGCCGCCGTCGAGGCGGCCGTCAAGTACTGCCCGACCCACGCCCTGAGCATCGAGGAGATCGACCGATGAAGCCACCAAGATCCGAAATCTGGCGCGAGTACCCGCTGGGAGCGACAGCACGCTCCAAATTTCGTGGAAAACATGGAGTGCAACTGTGAGTTACCCGCGGGCCGAACTCGAGGAGATGGTCGAGCGTTGGCTGGCCGCCAACCGTGACGCCGAAGCCGCCGGTGACTGGAAGCCGATGGCCGAGCTGTACACCCCCGACGCCACCTACGGCTGGAACTACGGCCCCGACACCGACTTCATGGCGGTCGGCCGCGACGAGATCCGCGACATCGCGCTCGGTAGCGAAATGGGCGGCCTCGACGGCTGGCAGTACCCGTACCAGCAGGTGCTCATCGACGAGGTCGCCGGCCATGTCGTCGGCTTCTGGAAGCAGGTCGCCGACGCGCCCCGTCCCGACGGCGGCACCTACGAGGTCGCCGGTATCGGCGGGAGCTGGTTCCGTTACGCCGGCAACTTCCAATGGTCGTGGCACCGTGACTGGTTCGATTTCGGCAACGCCGCCAAGCTGTTTCTGGAGATGCTCGCCGACGGCACCCTGTCGGAGGGCATGACCGCACGCATGCACCGTCCGATGGGCAAGGGCGCACCCGGGCAGTATCCGGTCCACGAAGCGCCCGTGGGCATCTGGGAGACGCCCGGTGAGTGAATTCGCGCGAGCCGACTTCGGGCCGGGGGACTTCGGCCTGGGCGACCTCGCGGTTCAACTGATCGACGGCGAACTGCGGCCGGCGTCGGGCGGCGCGACCTTCACCACGATCGACCCGGCAACCGAGGAGGTCCTCGGTGTGGCGGCGGATGGCACCGGGGTCGACATGGACGCGGCCATCGCCGCAGCCCGTAGCGCCTTCGACACCGACGTCGAGGGCTGGACGACCGACCCGGGCTTCCGGGCACGTTGTCTGCGCCAACTCAACGACGCCATGGTCGCCCACGCCGATGATCTACGCGCCCTCACGATCGCCGAGGTCGGCGCGCCACGGTTTCTCACCGGACTTGCCCAACTCGACTCGCCCGTGGCCGACCTGCGCTGGTTCGCGGACCTCGCCGAGAACTACGACGGGTGGCAGGTCGACCTGGGTGAAGCCAGTCCCATGGGAATCCGCGCCCGACGGTGGGCGGTGCGCGAACCCGCCGGGGTGGTGGGCGCGATCACCCCGTGGAACTTCCCACACCAGATCAACCTGGCGAAGCTCTCGCCGGCGCTGGCCGCGGGGTGCACCGTCGTGCTCAAGCCGGCTCCCGACACGCCGTGGTGCGCCGCCGTTCTCGGTCGGCTCATCACCTCCGAGACCGACATCCCGGCCGGGGTCGTCAACATCGTCAACTCCTCGGATCACCAGTTGGGCGCACAACTTTCGGCCGACCCCCGCGTCGATGTGTTGTCGTTCACCGGGTCGACCGACACCGGCCGCAAGATCATGGCCGCAGCCGCGGACAACCTGACCCGGGTGTTCCTCGAACTCGGCGGCAAATCCGCGTTCGTGGTGCTCGACGACGCCGACCTGTCCTCGGCCGCGTCGCTCGCCGCGTTCACCGCTGCCACCCATGCTGGGCAGGGCTGTGCGATCACCACGAGACTGCTGTTGCCGAAGAAGTTCTACGACGAAGGCGTCGAGATCGCCGCGGCGACCCTCACCGGATTGGGATGCGGCGACCCCGACGACGCCGGAACGGTCTGTGGTCCGGTGATCTCGGCCCGCCAACGCGACCGAATCGAGGGCTACCTCGCCCTCGCAAGAGACGAAGGCGGCACCTTCGCGGCCGGTGGCGGCCGCCCCGCCGACCGCGACAAGGGCTTCTGGATCGAACCCACCCTGATCACCGGGGTCGACAACTCCGCACGGGTCGCCCGCGAAGAGATCTTCGGGCCGGTGCTCGTCGCGATCCCCCACGGCGGCGACGACGACGCCGTGGCCATCGCGAACGACTCGCCCTACGGGCTGTCGGGGTCGATCGCCTCGGCCGATTCGGAACGCGCCTGGGCGGTGGCCCGGCGGATCCGCACCGGCACCCTCGGCATCAACGGGGGCATCTGGTACGGCGGCGACGTGCCCTTCGGGGGCTACAAACACTCGGGGATCGGCCGTGAGATGGGCGTGGCCGGTTTCGAGGAATACCTGGAGACCAAAGCGATAGCCGAAGGGATCTGAGCCATGGACTACACCGATCGATTCAAAGACAAGGTCGCGATCGTCACCGGCTCGGCCGGCGGCATCGGCGAGGCCTACGCCCGGGCGTTTGCCGAACAGGGCGCTGCGGTCGTGATCGCCGACATCGACACCGACGGCGCGGCGAAAGTGGCGGCGTCCATCGACGACAACGGTGGTCGGGTGATCGCGACCGAAGTCGACGTGTCGCAACCGGCTTCCGCCGAGGCGATGGTCGCAGCCGGAGTCGAAGCCTTCGGCGGCGTGGACATCCTCGTCAACAACGCCGCGATCTACGGCACCATGAAGATCGACGGACTCGCCTCCGTCGACTGGGACTACTACAAGCATTTCATGGCGGTGAACTTCGACGGCGTGCTCGTGTGCACCCGGGCGGTGCGCCGCACGATGCGCAAACGGGGAGGTGGGGTGATCCTGAACCAGTCCTCGACGGCCGCTTACCTCTACAGCATGTTCTACGGCGTCGCGAAGGCCGGGGTGAACGCGCTCACCAATCAATTGGCCGTCGAACTGGGCGGCCAGGGCATCCGGGTCAACGCCATCGCGCCGGGGCCGATCGACACCGCGGCGACCCGCACGGTCACCCCCGGCACGATCGCGGATGACATGGCTGCCGGCCTGCCGATCGCCCGGATGGGTCAACCCGCGGATCTCGTCGGCATGGCCCTGTTCCTGTGCTCGGACGAGGCGAGCTGGATCACGGGCCAGATCGTCCACGTCGACGGCGGACAGATCCTCAAACCATGACCGGCGCCGACGAAACCTTCGGCGTCGGATTCATCGGCCTGGGCAACATCGGGGGACCGATGGCCCGACGGTTGGTCGACTGGCCCGGTGGGCTGTGGGTCTTCGACGTCCGTGACGAGGCCACCGCCCCGTTCGCCGAGGCGGGAGCGAAGGTGGCGACCGACCTCACCGAGATGGCCGAGGCCTGCGTGGTGATCTCGGTGTTGGTTCGAGACGACGCACAGGTCCGTGACGTGGTCGATGTTCTGGCACGCGCCGCACGCACCGGGACCATCGTGGCGATCCACTCCACGATCGCCCCGGATACCGCCGCCGAGCTGGCGACAGCGGTCGCCGCGGCAGGCATCGAGATCATCGATGCGCCGGTCTCGGGTGGGGCGATGGGCGCCGCGACCGGCGAGCTCGCGGTGATGGTGGGCGGTGACGCCGCGTTGGTCGAGCGCTGCCGGCCGGTGTTCGCGTGCTGGGCGTCGCTGGTCGCGCACCTCGGCCCGGTCGGGGCGGGCACCCGGGCCAAGCTCGCCCGCAACCTGTTGCACTTCGTCAGCTTCGCCGCGGTGGGCGAAGCCATGCGGCTCGCCGAGGCCAGCGGGGTCGACCTGGTCGGTCTCGGGCAGGTGGTGCGTCACTCCGACGCGGTGACCGGTGGCCCGGGGGCGATCATGCTGCGCAACACGACGGCGGCGATCCCACCCGGCGACGGCCTGCGTCCGATCTTCGAACACACCCGCACGCTCGGCGAGAAGGACCTGCATCACGCGCTCGACCTGGGTGCTGCGCTCGGCGTCGACCTGCCGCTCGCCGAACTGGCACTGGGACACGTCGCCGACGCCCTCGGTGTCCCGCATCCCCGGCAACAGCCGTGATCGCCCCACCCCCCAGCGAAGGAGCCCGTGATGGATGAGGACCGAACCGACGACCGGCCGAACGCCAGGGAGCGCGGCATCGCCATGATGAAGCAGGTGTACGGCTGGGACATCGGTGACGTGTCCGGGGACTTCGTCGAAGCGACCGTGGATCATCTCTTCGGTGACGTGTGGGCGAACGGGACGATGTCGGTGCGTGAGCGACGCCTGTTGTTGATCGGCTACCTGTTGGGTAGCGGGCAGCATGACGTGGTCGGCTTGCAGCTCGACTGCGCCGTGGACATCGGCGAGCTGTCGATCGAGGAGCTGCGTGAGATCGTGTGGTTCATCGCTCACTACGGCGGTTGGCCGATCGCCGCACGGATGAACTCCCAGGTCGAAGACCTCGCGGCCAAACAGGCCGGCAACGCTCACCGCGATGCCGAAACGACCGGAAGCCCGGACTCGTGACGCCGGGACAGGAGACCCTCGCCGAGATTGCCCGCGAACTGCTGTTGTGTGGGCACCTGATCGACCGGGCCACCATGCCCCACGTCCTGGGGGCCTGGGACCGCGAGACGATGCGGGACATCGCC
>DASSYG010000393.1:0-3509 GCA_035703405.1 Acidimicrobiales bacterium
GGGAAATCCCCGAGGGCCCGCCCGATGCCGAGTGCCGCGAACACCGCGACGAACCAGGTCACACCCAGTCTGACCCGTGGTCCTTCGAGGTCGTACGCGGCGGTCAGTCTGCGGCCGGGCGGGGCCGGGCCGGGGATGAACGGTGCGGGCAGCTTCGCGCGTCCCCGTCCGCCGCTCGACGATTTCCTCTGCGGTGCGGCACGGCGTTTCGCCTGCGGTGCTCCCTTGGTGCCCGGCGTCGCCGTCCGGGCCGACTTGGCACGACTTTGCGCGGAGGTGCGAGCCGGGGCGGCGCCTCGACCGGGTGCGGACTTCCCTCGGAGGGAGCCGGACGCGGCCGTCGAACGGTGGGAAGCCTGCGAGGAATCCCCGGACCTCGAGGGTCGGCTCACTGGAATCCGGCGGTCGACATCGGAACCCGAGCGTAACCGAGGTATGCGCCACCAGGTACGGTCTGGAACCGATGTCCAGACTGCTGCTCGTGCGCCACGGCGAGTCCGAATGGAATGCCCTGGGCCGTTGGCAGGGCCAGGCCGACCCCCCGCTCTCCGACCACGGGCGGCACCAGGCGGCGGTTGCCGCCCGGCGGATCGGTGCGGTGGATCTGATCGTCGCCTCGACTTTGCAACGTGCCCGGTCCACTGCGGCGATCATCGCCGAATCGCTCGGGATCGGACCGGTCCGCGCCGATCAACGACTGATCGAGCGCGACGCCGGCGAATGGTCGGGCCTCACCCGCGCCGAGATCAAGGAGTCGTGGCCCGGCTATCTCGCCGAGAACCCCGAGGACCGGTCGATCGAACGCCGTCCCCCGGGTTGGGAACCCGATTCGTCGTTGTTGGTGCGCGCCCAGCGGGCGCTCGCCGAGATCGTCGGGCCGCTCGGCGACGACGGTTCAGCGCTCGTCGTCACCCACGGCGGAGTCATCTACGCGCTCGAGGCGCGGCTGGGAGCCCCACGCCGTTACCTGCCAAATCTTGGGGCACGCTGGATCGAGATGTCGGTCGAGGCGGACGAGCACCGCCTGGAGTTGGGGGAACGGATCCACCTGTACGACCCCGAGGCCGACCCGGATCAGTTCGACGCGACCCCGCCGGATCCCCAGGCCGTCTGAGCGCTGCGGTCCTGCACCGGCTGGGCGCCGGAAGCGGCGTGCGCTTCGCAGCGTTCGGCCAACGGGTCTTGTTCCAGTTCGTGTTCCGCAAGTGGCTCGCCACAGGCCGCACACCGACCATAAGAACCCTCGTCGAGCCGCTTCAGGGCACGATCGACAGCGCTCAGGTCAGCTTCGACCGCTACGAGATCGGGGAGCGCCTGCTCGGGCGCGTCGTCGGACACCGATGGTCAGCGTAGCGAGCACACAGACGGCCAGAACCATCGCTGCGCCGATGAACCACGGGCCAAAACCGGATGCCTCCACGGGGCGTACCTCTGCTGGAACCTCCGCCGGATGGGCCGTAGCGGTCGTGCTCGTCACGCTGGTGGGCGGCGGTTTGCGCTCGGGGAGCACGTCGCCCGTTCCCGGCGTGTCCGGCCCGGCCGCGAACGCAGCGTCGAGGTGCGCGGTGGCGAACGCGACCGGGTCGGGCGAGCCGATCACGACCGTGGCCAGGGTGCGACCGTCGCGCGTCGCGGCGGCGACGAGACTGTGACCCGATCGGTCGGTGTAGCCCGTCTTGACGCCGATCGCGTCGGGGTAGATGTTCAAGAAGGCGTTGTGGTTGTAGACCACATGCGGCTTCCCGTCACCACCGTCGAAGTGGTAGTCGGGCATCCGGACGATCTCGGCCAAGCTCGGATCCGCCAGGAACGCACGGGTCACGATAGCCAGGTCGCGGGCACTGATGAGGTTGCCACCGCCGACCGAATCGGGACCATCCAATCCACTCGGATCCTGCACCTTGGGGTGATCGGCCAGGCCGAGCAGCGCTGATTCGGCGGCGACCTCCCGGTCGAATCCGGCGAGCGAGCCGCCGCCCGCCTCGATGGCCAACGCCATCGCCGTGTCGTTCAACGAGGCGATCAGCATCGCGTGCAGCAGGTCGCCCGCCCGCCAGTGCGAGCCGGGTTCCATCGTCAGCTTCAGCGGTGACACCTCGGCGGCCTGACGGGTGATGGGTACCTGAGCGTTCATCGAGATGTTCGCCTTGGCGATCAGGGCCGTGAACAATTTGATCGTGCTCGCCACCGCCACGGGTTCGCGGGCATTGCCGGCGTCGATGACCTTGCCCGTGTCGACGTCGAAAGTGACCGAGGCCTTCGCGGTCGGCCCCGTCGGTTCGGTCGTGGTCGCCGCAGCGTTCCGGGTGCCCGGCGCGCCCACGACCGTGCCTGCCGCCAGGGCGAGCGCGGCCACGAGGCCGACCATGCGTCGCATCATCACCGCACCACTATCGCGGACGAGCCGTGGTGCCCCCAACGATACGGTCGAGCGCGCTCCCACCTGGCGACGAGTCGCAGCCATTCGGCGACCAGGATGCCTCGTGGCGGTCGGTGATCGTCGAGGGCGAACTGCTGATTCACGCAGTCAACCGGTGACGCCACGCGGACCTGCGGTCTCAGCTTGCTGAGGCCATGGCGGTGACGGCGTCGTCGATGGAGTAGTGGGGGTCGCCTCCGCTGCGGGCGCGGGGGTTCCCGGGTACACCGCGGCAGCGATGTCGGGCACGCAGATCGGGTGGCCGGATCAGGTGGTCGTGTTGGTCGATGAAGCTGAAGCCCTGTTCACCGTCGGCGTCGATCCGGAACGCGTTGTGGTGGACCAACCGATGATGCCGGTTGCACAACAACACCAGATTCGCGAGGTCGGTCGGGCCGCCGTCTTCCCATTCGATCACGTGATGCGCGTCGACATAGCGGGTGTTGCCACAACCGGGAAAGCGACAACCATGATCTCTGGCGGCGAGCAGGCGGCGTTGTTTGTCAGAGGCCAGGCGTTGGGTCCGGCCCAGATCCACTGCGGTGCCATCGGCGCTTTTGAGCAACCCGCGGAGCTTCGCGTCACACGCAAGCCGACGGGCATCAGCCAACGAAAGCCCGGGTGCGTTCTTCGCGTCACACAACCCACCATCGGCATCACCCCGCAGGAACGCTTCGTCGATGTGGATCACCACTTCGGTGTGTTCACCCCGCACGATCGGCAACGGCCCGACTTCGAGACGGTTCGCCGAAACCCCGACCAACGCGTCGAGCCGTCGAGTCGCCGTGGGCAACGGCGCCGTCACCTCAGCAGAATCATCGTCGGAATCGTCGGAATCGTCGGTGTCGCTGGTGTGCTCGGCGCGCCACTGGGTTTCGATCTCGGCTTCCAACGCAGCCTGGACCACCGCCGCATCATCCGGAGTGAGGATCGCCAACAACTCCCGCAGCCCATCATCACGGGTATGCCAGAACGCCCCACACACCGCTTCACGGTCTTGGGCTTCACGGCCTTCCCTGCGGGCATCGGCTTCGGCGTCGACCCGTTGGCTACGCCGATACGCGGACGCAATCCGCGCCAACTGCGTCGC
>DASSYG010000022.1:0-8539 GCA_035703405.1 Acidimicrobiales bacterium
CAAGTCGGAGGAAACCGAAGAAACCATCGACTGACCCGGTCGCTCCGGAGTCAGCCGAGCGGCGATGTCACCAGTCGACGCCGAGCAGGTGCGCGGCGTCGTTGAAGCGTTCGAGCTTCCAGCGCGAACCGTCGTGACGCCATTCGGTGATCGAGGTGTTGGTCGCGGTCACGACCCGGTCGAGGGCGGCCCGGGCGTCGAGTCCACCCAATTCGAAGAAGCTCGAGCCGACCGTCCCGCCGTGGCCGGCCACCACGACGCTCTGCCCGGCGTGAGCCAACGCGGTCGTCCGAAACTGGGTGCCGACCCGGTCGAACACCTCGGTCCAGGTTTCCATGCCCTCGGCACGACGGGCGCTGGGGTCGTCGAGGCGGGTCAGATCCGCGCGTTCGATCGCCTCGGCCCACTGCAGGCCTTCGACCGAACCCGGATGCATCTCACACCAGGAACACTCGGGCTCGAAGGTGGCGCCACTGATCAGCGCCGGCGCGATGATCGACGCGGTTTCCTGGGCACGTTCGAGCAGGCTCGTCGCGAACACCGAGGCATCCTGCAATTCGCCGGTTCGCCTCAGGCGTTCGGCAAGCAGGCCGGCCTGGCGTCGACCGAGGTCGCTCAACCCCGTGCAGGTGTCGTGCCCGGAGATGAACCCGCGCTCCTGGGCGCCGGACTGGCCGTGGCGGATGATGACGAAGCGCGTACCGGCGAGCGCGGCAGCCTCTTCGGAGACGTCCAGCATGATCGGATCGGTGACAGGAGGTGATGGCATCGGTTGGTCGGTCGCCCCTAGAGAGTGTTCGGTATTGGACCGTAGCGGTCCGGAGGGCTGATGCCACCGGTGGCTTTCCGCGTCGATCGACGGTTCCGAGTCGACGTCGAGGTCGCGAAATCGACCGGGCCTGTTCGGGATTCCGCGGGGCCCACCTACCGTGGCTGGCATGTCTGTCCCGAGTCGACGGGAGGCCGTGTCTGACCTGGGGACTTTGCCAGTGCGCCCGGAGGGATTCGAACCCCCAACCTTCTGATCCGTAGTCAGATGCTCTCTCCAGTTGAGCTACGGGCGCTTGGGAAGGATCGACTCTACCGCACGCATCGATGCCGGCACGAGGTCGGATCCCTCTGGTCGCGCACTCAGCCGTCGACCAGGCCGTTGATCGCGGCGAACGGATCCCAGCCGGCGTCACGGTGCCAGTCGTACTCGATCTGTTCGGCGAGGCGCGTCGCGAGACCGTCTCCGTGCAACTCGGCGATGAGCGCGAACGTCATGTCGATGCCGGCGGCAACTCCCGCCGAGGTCCACCGGTCGCGGTCGTGCACCCACCGCGCCTTGGGCACCCAGTCGACGTTCGGGCCACGTCCGGTCACCCAGGCGAAGGAGCGCTTGTTCGAGGTGGCCCGGTAGCCGTCCAACAACCCGGCCGAAGCCAGCAGCCCCGAACCGGTGCACACCGAGGTGACCAACGACGCGTCCGCCGACCACTCCGCAAGCCAGGAACAGAAGGTCGCATCATCGGCCAGCAGTCGCGTTCCCTGGCCGCCGGGCACCATCACGATGTCGACGTCGGATGCGGTCGACCACGCGCTGTCGGCGACCAGTGCTGGGCCCTGTGCGCTGGCCACCGGGCCCGCCTCGGGCCCCACCAGCACAACGTCGAAGTACTCGGGCAACCCACAGAGGCACTCCAGGGGTCCGGTGACATCCAGTAGTTCGAACCCTCCGAAGAGCACCACGCCGATTCGCATCTGTCGTTCGGTCATTGACGGATCCTGCCAGACGAACGTCGACCCGATACCGCGGCTTTTGCGCCGGACGACCGACCGAGTCGACCCTCGCCGTCGGCGGTTCGCCTCTTCGACCCCCGCGACCTGCCCCTTCGGAGAACGCTTGTTCGGTCGCGGTGATCGTGGTTCACTGGGTTGATGCCGAGGGTGAGGGACAGCAGCGACCACCGACCGATGGCGAGGGGCCTGACAACGACGGAACCCGCGACCGTCGCCGTGGATGGCCGCGACATCCTCAGGCTGGTCCCCGAGACAGGCCGGGTCAGGGTCGACCTCGTCATGCCCGGCATCGGACGCAGCGTCGAGGTGACCGGTGCCCCTGGCACTGCGGTCCACGCCCTCGACGACGCCGCGACCCGGGGTGGCACCAATCCCAGCCGCGTGCACGCGGCTGCCCGCCGGGCACTCTCGGCGACCGCGGAGATCGCCGGCGCCTGGTGTCCGGACACCGAGACGACGCTGCTCACCCTCTTCGGCGGCGCGTCGTATCCACTGCTCGCCGCGGCCTATGAGGCGGGAGCAGGACCGATTCGTTCGGTGCCCCGGTGGTCCGATGCGATCCTGGCCGAGCCCGACCCCCGTCATGCGGCGCGTCTGGCGTTCGGACAGAAGGCCACACGACCGGTCGTCGCTGCATTTGCTCGTTCACTGGTCCGCGTCGAACCGGCACCGGTCGACCTGTCGCGCCTCGCGCTCGCCCTGATCGGCGGCGACGTGCTCGAACCCGACCAGCTCGCCACGGTGTTGCCGGCGGCCGGACCGTCATGGCCGGACCGTTCCCTCCCCGCGCCGCGGCAACTCGAACGTGCCCGTGCGGTCACGAAGCGCTGGGGCCCGGAACGAACCCTGGGTTATCTGTTGCAGGCCGCAGCCGACGACGCCGCCCGGCGGCTGCTCATCGAGTGCGTCGACCACGCCATCGATCTGCAGTTCCACGCGCCGATCCACCTGCCGGCCGGCCTCGAGGATCTCCGCGCCGTCTATCTGTTGCAGATCCGTAGCACTGCGGAGACCTCACGCGCCGCGCCGCGCCGACGCCGAGCGCCCAGGCACGCCACGCGCCCCGCGCGCACCGAGCAGCGAGACCGGGTCGACTACGGACAGCTCCTCGCTCCGCGGGTCCGCTCACTGACCCCGATCACCGCCTCGACACCGATTCGTCATCCCGGTTGGCTCCGGAACGTCGACGGATCGAGTGTCGGCGGTTTCACCTTCGTGCTTCCGGGCACCTGTGGGGATCTCGAGCGTTGGTCCCAGGCGATGGCGAACTGTCTCGACACGTTCAAGTCCGCTGCCGTCGAAGGCGCGAGCCATCTCGTCGGCATCCTCGCCGACGGGCGCCACCGCTACGTGCTCGAGGTCGGACCCGACCGCGCGATTCGCCAGTTCTCCGGGCGCGCCAACCGCCCGGTCGTCCGTAGCGACCACGATGAGATCATCGCCCACCTGCGCTCGCGGAGCGTCCTGCAGCGGCCCATCGCTTGACGCTCGGCCCTAGGGAGCTCCTCGACGTGGCTTCGTCGCGTGATTCAGTTCAGTGGTCCGACGAAGACGTACACCTTTGCGGAGGCGATGCGGCGGTATTTTTCCTGAGCCCATTGCTGGAGGTCGCCGTCGTGCAGCCCGGGCACGGCGAAGAGCGGCCCCGTTTCGGTCTGGCCCCATGCACCAATCGCCTGGAGGAAAACCGGATCGGTGAGCGGGTCGATTCCCTTTTCGACGGACGTCCGTCGGAGCACCGCCATGGCGTCCTCGAGTTGTGTCTTCAAGGAGGACTCGAGCGTGGCGCCGCGATTCACTCGCAGGGGCCGGGGGCTTGCGATCCAGGCCCGAACCGCCGCATTGATCGTGTCGAACGATGCCCGGTCCAACACCGGCGGCGACCCCACGCGTGCGATGACGCGCTCGTTCTCCCGCCGTTCGGGCAGATTTGACAAACGAACCGCGCGCACCGCGTCGTGGTGTTGGTCCTGACTACGCCAGGCGCCGAACTGTTCGGCATCGAAGGCTCCCTCGACCCGAAACTGCACCATGTCGACCACCCCCGCGGACCGCCAGCGGTGGTCTCCTCGCCATCGGGGACGCCTGTAACGGTTTCGTCGCCGCTCCCATCGACGTCAGCAGCTAGCGGGGCCCTCGGTCCCGTCGGTCTCTTCTGAGCAGCGTAGTCAGGAACCACGGTGGAGCGGGTCGCTCGGTCTCGTCGGAGTCGAGGCCATGAAGATCGTGCTGGCCACTGCCGCGCAGGCGACGATCACACTCAGCCACACGGTGTGGGTCACCAGATACACGAGCGGGATCGCGCTGTAGGCCATGACTTGGGAGAGCACTTTGAGGCGCAAGGGCAACGCACGGGTCTGCGCATAGTCCTCGGCGACCCCGATCGCCGTGCGCAGCACACGTATCCGGTGCAACCGATTCGACAGCCGGTCGCTGGAGCGCGCGGCGGCCCACAACGCGACGAGCAGAAACGGCGTGGTGGGCAGGCCCGGCAACCACACACCGAGAAATCCGATCGTCGTGGCGACGACGGCAACAACGCCGAAAGCGACCCGTGTCCACGGCCCGGACATCGGGTCTACTCGGTGCTGCAGCAGGTTCGTGTCGTCGTCCGTGGGCATCCAGGTCGGTTCTGGTGGGTCGCGGATCGGCTCGTCGCGAGCGTAGTGCCGACGTCGCCGTGGTCACCAGCGGCACGGCCCGCCTCCGTGGACACACGTCGGGCATCGATCGACGAGAAAGGTAGTGACAGGGTAACTCTCAATACCTACACTTGTCTTCATGGACATCTTGCGCACCCCTGACGAACAATTCGACGACCTGCCCGGCTACGACTTCACGCCCCGCTACGTAGAGGTTCCCGTCGACGCCGACGGTGAGGGTTTCGACCCTGGCGCCACACTGCGTGTCCATTACCTCGACGAAGGCCCCGCTGACGGGCCCGTCGTGCTGCTGCTCCACGGAGAACCGACGTGGTCGTACCTGTACCGCCACATGATCCCGGTGCTCACCGGTGCCGGGCTGCGTTGCATCGTCCCCGACCTGGTCGGCTTCGGCCGCTCCGACAAGCCCGCAGCGCAGGCCGATCACACCTACGCCCGCCAGGTCGCCTGGATGCGAGCCGCACTGTTCGACGTACTCGACCTGGCCGACATCACCTTCTTCGGCCAGGACTGGGGCAGCCTCGTCGGGCTGCGTCTCGTCGCTGAGCACCCCGACCGCTTCACCCGTGTCGCGATCGGCAACGGTGGCCTTCCCACCGGTGACGGCAGGATGAGCAAGGCGTTCATGGACTGGCAGAACTTCGCCTCGACCACCGAACACTTCCCGGTGGGAGCGATCATCAACGGCGGGAGCACCTCCGACCTCGACGAAGCCATCGTCGCTGCCTACAACGCCCCCTTCCCCGACGACAGCTACAAGGCCGCCGCCCGGGTGTATCCGAGCCTCGTCCCCGTCGCCGAGGACAACCCGGCGGTCCCCGCCAACCGTGCCGCGTGGGCGGCGCTCGGTGAGTTCACCAAACCGTTCCTCACCGCGTTCAGCGACGAGGACCCGATCACCAAGGGCGGTTTCCGCATCCTGCAGTCGCACATTCCCGGCGCACAGAACCAGCCCCACGTCACGATCGAAGGTGGCGGCCACTTCCTCCAAGAGGATCGCGGCCCGGAACTCGCACAGGTGATCATCGATTTCGCCGCCGCGTCCTGAACCGCACTGGCAGTGACCCCGGGCCCTGCCCGGTCGGCGACCGGTAGGGTGCGCCCATGTGCGACACCCTCGTGGTCTGCTCCGACGACGGCATCCTGTTCGCCAAGAACAGTGACCGGGACCCCAACGAATCCCAGACGATCCGTTGGTACAGCGAAGCCGATCATCCCGACGGCGCCGAAGTCGCCTGCACCCATCTGACGATCCCCCAGGTAGGCCACACCCATGCGATCACGGTCGCACAGCCGTGGTGGATGTGGGGCGCGGAGATGGGCGCGAACTCTCACGGCGTCGTCATCGGCAACCAGGCCGTTTTCAATCGGGCCGGTCACGCCAAGGAGGGCCTGTTGGGAATGGACCTGTTGCGCCTCGCGCTCGAGCGGGCCGACACCGCCCAGACCGCCGTCGGGGTCATCGTGGAGTTGTTGGAGACCCACGGCCAAGGGGGATCCCACAGCCACGACCACCCCGGGTTCCGCTACGACAACAGCTTTCTCGTGGCCGACCGTGACGAAGCGATCGTGTTGGAGACCGCACGGCGTGACTGGGCGACCGAACCGGTGACCGGACGCTCCCGGTCGATCTCGAACGGCTACACGATCGCCGCCTTTGCCCGGGCCCATGCCGACCCGCTGCGGGCCCGCGTCGCCCAGAGCACCCGCCGCCGCTGTCGGACCGAACAGCACTCGACGACCGCACAGAACCCGGCGGATCTGTTCGCGGTGTTGCGCGACCACGGCGACACCGCGGCGCCGCGGTTCCGACGCCTCAACGGCGCACTCGGCGCGCCGTGCGCCCACGCTGGCGGCTTCGCCACCTCGACCCAGACGGTCTCCTCCTGGGTCGCCGACCTGCGGGAAGCGTCGCCGCTGCACTGGGTCACCGGTACCGCGGCGCCGTGCACCTCGATCTTCAAACCGGTGCGTGTGGAGGCAGCGAGCCCACTCGACGGCGACGAGCGGGCCACGAACCGGTTCGACCCGGCCGTGGCCTGGTGGCGCCACGAGCTGCTGCACCGCACGACGATGCGTGACCATGCGGCTTCGACCGCCCGGTTCGCCCCCGAACGTGACCGGCTCGAGGCGTCCTGGCTGGCCGATCCCCCGTCGACTACCGACGCGTGGAAGGTCGCATCGGCACACGAAACCGCATGGACCCGGGACCTGCTCGCCGCGGGCCTGGGAGACACCCGGCCGGGTTGGCTCCGCACGATCACGGCGAAGATCTCCGGTGCGGCCCGTCTGCCCAGCGACGATGCCACCCGGACCCTCCCCCCGTTCGATGCCCCCCAGAGCGAGGAGACCGCAGCATGACCACGAAAGATTCGGTGATCGTCGTCGGCGCCGGACTCGCGGGGTTGGCCGCCGCCCGTCAACTCGATGCTGCGGGCGTCGACACCACCGTGCTCGAAGCCCGAGACCGGGTCGGTGGCCGCACCGAGGTGACCACGATCGCCGACGGCTTCACGGTCGACCTGGGTGGACAGTGGATCGGACCGGGTCAGACCCGCATCGCAGCGCTGGTCACCGAGTTGGGTCTCGACACGTTCGACACGTTCAACGACGGATCGCTCCTGGTGCAGCTCGGGGGACGACGCACGCTGATGGGATCGACCAGAGGCGCCACCCCCAAGCTGAGCGCGTTCACTCTCGCCGACCTCGCGCAAGGGCTCAAACGCTTCACCCGCCTGGCGAACCGCGTTCCCCTCGATGCTCCCTGGCGGGCCGAAAACGCCGCACGGCTCGACGGCCAGACCTTCGAGACGTGGATCCGCCGCAACCTGCGCACCGCCGGGGGCCGGAACTACTTCCGCATCGCGTGCGAGGCGGTGTTCGCGGCCGACGCCGCCGACCTGTCCGCGTTGCACGCGTTGTTCTACGCGCATTCCGGTGCCGACCTGGAGACGCTGCTCTCGGTGGACCGTGGCGCGCAACAGACACGCATCGTCACCGGTGCCGGCAGCATCGCCGCCGCCATGGCCGACCAGCTCGACGGCCGGGTCCACCTCGGCGATCCGGTGCGACGGATCACCCACGACGACGCCGGGGTGACCGTCGAGACCCGCTCGGGCGCCGACCATCGGGCCTCGGCGGTGATCGTCACCCTGCCTCCGACCCTTGCCGGCCGTCTCGAGTTCGCGCCGGCACTGCCCGGCTGGCGTGACCAGCTCACCCAGAAGCTGCCCGCCGGCTCGGTCATCAAGATCCACGCGGTCTATGACCGTCCGTTCTGGCGAGATCAGGGCATGAACGGCCAGGCCGCATCCGACGAGGGACCCATCAAGGTCACCTTCGACAACTCTCCACCCGATGCGCACGTGGGAATCCTCATGGGCTTCATGGAAGGCGGCGACGGGCGACAGATGTCGCGCCAGACCGTGGAGCAGCGCCGAGCCGCTGCGTTGGCGTGTTTCGCTCGGTACTTCGGACCCGAGGCCGCCAAACCGATCGAGGTGCTCGAACGCGACTGGACCGCCGAGGAGTTCTCCCGCGGTTGCTATGGCGCCCATTTCGCGCCCGGCGTGTGGACGGGGTTCGGAGATCGGCTCCGCACACCGGTCGGCCGCATCCACTGGGCGGGCACCGAATACGCCACGGTGTGGAACGGCTACATGGAAGGCGCTTTGCGCTCGGGTGAGGACTGCGCCGGCGAAGTACTCGCCGGTCTCGATTCGTGACGGCACCGAGCCGGGTGCGCGGCGCCGCTCTGGGCGCACACGTGTGCCGGATTTCGGCAATCATGGCGTGATGGACACACCTGACGCGTTCGCGCCGGTCGAACTCGGCCCGATCACGCTGCGCAATCGGATCATCAAGGCCGCAACGTTCGAGGGACGCACCCCCGACCACATCGTCACCCGATCGCTGATCGATTTTCACACCGAGGTCGCCGCAGGCGGGGTCGGCATGAGCACCGTGGCCTACCTGGCGGTGTCGCGTGAAGGGTGCGGCACGCCGAACGAGATCGCCCTCAGCCCGAAGGCGGTACCGGGACTGAGGAGGCTCACCGAGGCGATCCACGCCCAGGGCGCCAAAGCCGCAGCCCA
>DASSYG010000191.1:0-8187 GCA_035703405.1 Acidimicrobiales bacterium
GGCGCTGACCGGGCTCTGCGCGCTCGTGGAATGGTGGGCGACCCACAACGACCGCAAGTCGATCAGGTATGTCACCAAGCCGCTGACGTTGGTGTTGTTGATCGGCGTCGCCGTCACGCTCGACCCGACCGTGTCGTCCGCGATCCACTGGTGGATGGTGGCCGGACTGGTGCTGTCGTTGGCCGGCGACATCTTCTTGCTGCTGTCAGAGAAGTGGTTCCTGGCCGGGCTGGGGTCGTTCCTGCTCGGCCACATCGCGTATGTGGTCGGCCTGCAGCTCGCACCGACCTCGTTGGGCTGGTCGCTCGTGGGCCTGGCGGTAGTGCTCGTGTCGGTGATCGTGGTCGGCCGACTGATGTTGCAGCGGGTCGACCTGAATGAGGCAAAAGGTCTCATCGGGCCGGTGATCGCGTACGTCATCATCATCTCGGCGATGGTCGTGTCCGCGTTCGGCACCGCGGCGATCTTCGCGATCGTGGGGGCGCTGCTGTTCTACATCTCGGACGGGACCCTCGCCTGGAACCGGTTCGCGGAGAAGCGCCGCTGGGGACCATTGTCGGTGATGGTGACCTACCACCTCGGCCAGTTCGGACTCGTCGCCTGGCTCGTCACCGGCTGATCGCCACCGACCATCTCATCGGAACGACCACGCCCGTGGTCTGAGTAGTCTCCCCGGCCATGATCAGCATCCGATCCGCATTCGTCTGTGTCCTGAGCGTGACCGTGCTCACCTTCGCCGGGTGCGGCTCGTCGAGCGACGACACCGCTTCGAAGGGGGTGACGACAACCGCCGAGGTGTCGTCGAACAGCATCGTCGCTCCGGGCGAATCGCCCACCACGACCTCCACCACCGTGGCGGTCCGGTCCGAGGTGCTCGGCGATCTTGTCGACCCGCCCGGCGGCGACGGCAGCACACTGTCGCTGGTGCGCTACCACATCGCCCCGGGCGCCAAGCTCACACCGCACATCCACCCCGGTGTCCAGATGGCCCGCATCGAATCCGGCACGCTCACCTACACCATCGAGTCGGGAACCGCGCTCGTGCGGCGCGCCGGCACCGAAGCCGACACCGAGGTGAGCGGGCCGACCACGATCACCCTCGAGGCGGGAGACACGGTCATCGAACGGGGTGACATGGTCCACTTCGGTGAGAACCGTTCCGAGAAGCCCCTGGTCATCATCGCGACGCTGCTCACCGCGGACGGCCAGGAACTCGCCGTACCGGTGACGACGGCAACGGTCGCCGGCTGAGCCTGCAGGTAGCGGCCCCACGCTTGGGTGCGCTCGGCACCGCTCACGCGGGACATCCGAACCACGGCACCAACCGGCGGGCCGGGTCGCGGGGTCGACACGGCCGAAGTCCTTGACGAGGCGTCACTCGGAACGACTATCATCTCGTGCGACGAGTCACTTCGGATCTCCTCGTCGATTGCCGAGGGACAGAAGATGCTTCGCACCCACTGCTCTGTGTGTCACTCGGAGCTGCGTCGCGGAGTCGCCGTCTGCCGACGCTGCGGTGCGCCGATCGATTCGACTCCGCCCTCGCCACCAACGAGCGGCGCGGGGTATTCGCCTCTGCAACCAGAACCATGGTGGTACCAGGAGGTCGGCAAGGACGCTCCCGAGAGCGTGCCGGAGCCACCGCCACCACCATCTCCATCTCCATCTCCGGCGACGGCGCCCCCTTGGCCGGGCGTCGCTCCCTCCACTCCTCCTTCACACGGCGACGGTGGTGTCCCGGCGCCGATCCGCTGGCCCGTTCCCCCGGCAATGCCGGCCGCCGACGGACCCGGTGCCATCGCGCCATACGGGGCCGTACCCGCCACCTGGCAACCCCGTACTCCACGCCGAACGTCGCGGGTGCTGTTGTGGATCGGCGTCGGAGCACTCGGCGTGGGCCTCTTGGCCGTGCCCATGCTCGCCATCTTCTTTCTCGGGCATCGGACCGACTCCCCCTCACCGGCCACGAAGCAGTACCTGCGGTCCACCGATGTCGGATCCGCGCACCGGCCCCACCTGGGGGCCGACGGCGTCCCCGTCTCCTTGCATGCCAAGGCGCCGGGGAACGGCCAGGTCATCGATCAGAGGTCGGCGCACGAGATCATCGAGGACACCTGGGCGTTTCGGCTCGTGGCGATCCGGATGCATGATTCCGACCTGCTCGCCAAGTTCGAGACCGGCGTGCAGCTCGACGCAGACCGCAATCCCTGCGGCTGCGATCCGCCGCCGGGGACCGCTGTCCATTCCTGGTCGGCTTCGGCGCCCCGGCAGACGACCTATCCGCAGCACTTTCTGGGCCAGGTCATCGTTCACATCGGCGGCGCCGACGAATTCGAACTGATGGCCTTCCGACGGGACGCGCCCACCGAACCCTGGAAGCTCGAAGCGTTGACCGGGACCGTCAGCTCTCCGACCTTCGGGCCGCCCCTGGCGCTCTCGCACGAGTCTGCGAACCTCGCCACAGACCCGAACGGACTCTCGGTGAACTCCGCGTCGGCCGCTGCCGAGGCTGCCGAGATGCATGCCTACTGGCAGTTCTGGGTAGACCACGGGACCGAGAATCCGAACTCGTACCTGTCTGCCGGATACGGCGCCCTCACCGATCGCGGCAAGGTGACCGCCGCGGAGATACAGGCGGCCCATGCGGCCGGCGTCGACCTCAGCTACCACTACACCGACGACTCAGGTCCCCATGGTCCGGCGATCTTCCCGGGAACCACCATGCCCGGCTCTGCAGTCGTGTGCGGTGGGACTTCGTACACCTCGACCTACACGGCAACCGGACCGAGCGGAACCTTCCATCAGACCGCGGGCGACGACGCCCTCATCGACCCGTCGTTGCTTGCCGAAGGGAACTATCGGCAAGTCGAGATCCGCGGTTACCGACCATGGTGCCTGGTGACCAGTAGCGATCATCGCGTGTGGTCCTCCATCGGGTTCACCGGCAAGGCCGTGGCCAAAGTGACGCACTGAGTCGACGGCACCGGGGGCAGATGCGACCCTACTGTCATCGATCGGATCTGTTGCCATGGGGTCTTTGTGTCTCTGCCGGACGCCCGTCGAAGGGCCGCGTGAGCGAGTAGCCGTGGAAGGTCATGACCACCCCGCCGCTGTCGGGCTGAATCTGGTCCGCCCCAGTGCGAAGTCGGAGTTCAGACCTCGACGCGGTCGAGTCGCAGGCCGTCGGTGTCGCGGGTGACCTGCAGGGCGAAGGCGAACCGGTCGACATCGGTGGCGAGTTCGATGTCGCGTGGGTCGACGTGTCCGGCGCCGAGCGCAAGGGTGCGGGTCGCCTCCTCGGACGCGGCCACGGCCTTCGCGACGACGGTCGCATCGGGGTGTTCGCCGCGTCGCAGCGCATCGATGTGTTCTGCGGTGAGCCGGTCGTCGGTGCCGGGCCGGTCGTCGCGATCGGCGAACCAACCGGTGATCACATAGCTGGGAGTGCCCAGCCCCGACGCGGCAACCGCTCGTGCGGTGGCCGACGCGCACACCAGGTTGGCGCACCAGAGCCGGGTGGCGTGCCGTGCGGCGACCACGCCCTGGGTGCCCGCGGAGGTGCGTTGCACAATGGTGCGACCGTCCAACTCGGCGGCCGCGGCGAGCACAGGTGAGTTGGGTAGGTCGAAACCGTCCGGCATGAGCCCGTGGTCCTCCCCCATCGCCACACTGCCCGGGCGGGCGGCTTTGAAGGCGAGCGCGTCATCGACGCCGGCGACCAGATAGATGTGGCGGGCACCTGCGGAGAACGCGTACGCCGCCGTGCTGAACGCGCGGATCACGTCGACGACCACGACGGCACCAGTGATCTCGGCGACCTGGTCGGTGCGCAGATGCCGGCCCGGCCCAGCGGTGTTCTCGGCATTGTGCACCCGGGCAGCCTTCCACGCTCGTGACGCTTGGCAGCTGCGAGTTTCCAGGCTTCCGGCGCCTCGCCGTCCCATTCCCTCGTTTTGGGGGCCACAACCGGCCGCCGCGCGGCACATTGTGGCACCCAAAACGAGGGAGGACACGTGCACCGTCGACCCGATGTGGCGGGGGTGGACCGTGCAAAGACCGCTTCGGCCTGGTTGAGAATGCGGCGCGCCAATGTCGAACGGCTCTGCCATGATTGCGGTCATGCTGATCGACGATCCCCTGGCGCGGGACCCGTTGCCGCTGCAAGGCAGGTCGGTCGTGGTGACGGGGGTGAGTCGCCGTGCCGCAATCGGCTTTGCGACCGCGTGTCGTCTCGCGGCGTTCGGGGCGAGCGTGTGCTGCCACCACTACTCCCCCCACGACAACGACCAGCCCTGGGGCGGTGACGACATCGATGCGGTGATCGAGGGTGTGCGCGCCCATCTGGTCGGCGACGCGACGGTCGCAGACGTCCACGCGGACCTCGCCGACCCGGCTGGACCGGGCCGGGTGCTCGGCGCCGCCGTCGAGGCGTTCGGCCACGTCGACGCACTGGTGGCCAACCAGGCCCTGAGTGGTTCCGATGGCACCCTCGCCCAGGTGACGGCGGCCGACCTGGATCGCCACTGGGCCGTCGATGCCCGGGCGTCGCTGTTGCTCGCGCAGGCCTTCGCCGCACAGCACGGTGGGCGCCGTCAGGGGACGATCGTGTTCCTCACCTCGGGCCAGGGACTCGGACCGATGCCCGGTGAAGTCGCGTACGCCGCGGCCAAGGCCGTACTCGCGGGCATCACGGTGACCCTCGCGGAGGAGCTGGCGACGCAGCACATCCGGGTCAACACCGTCAATCCGGGCCCGGTGGACACGGGCTATTTCACCTCGGAGCTGCGCGAGGCGCTGGCGCAGCGGTTCCCGTTCGGCCGGGTCGGCGAACCCGACGACGCGGCGAGGCTGATCGCCTGGCTGGTCAGCGACGAAGCGGCATGGATCACCGGCCAGGTCATCGACTCCGAAGGGGGCTTCCGCCGCTGAGCCACAGCCGGGCGTTGCCGATCACCGGCGTCGAGGTTGCATCGACCATCGGGGAGTCACGGGCCGGCGAGAGCGGCGGCGAGACCGCGACTAGCGATTTCGGTCCGTTCGGGCGTCGTGAATGCACCTTGCAGGTAGGCGACGCCCAGTGCGATCGACCAGGCACGGGCGCGGGTCCAGGTGGCGTCGTCGATCGCTCGATGCGTGCCGGCGACGGTACGGAAGGTCGAACGGACCCGGTCGTCATCGGGGAACATCGGCCAGGCCACCGACAGGTCGGTCGCCCGGTCACCCGCGGTGACGTCGCCGAAGTCGATCGCGGCACGCAGCGCACCGTCGCGCACGATCAGGTTGCCCAGGTGCAGGTCACCGTGCAGCCACGACGGCGGGCCGGTGTCGGCTTCGACCGCTGCCAGTTCGGCGAACGCGGTCTCGACCTCACGACGGTCCACCCCTTCGCCGAGGGTGCGTCCAAGGAACTCGACCCGGTCGAGATGCTCGGCGAGCATCGCGCCCCGGTCGGGCACTGGGCCGCCCCGCCATGGGTTGTCGGGCGCCCCCGCCTGAGCGGGTCGGTGCAGTGCGGCACAGAACCGCCCGAGTCGCCGGGCCGCGTCCACCGGATCGACAGGTGCGGCGTGCGCGGCGACGTCGCCGTGGTGCCAGGGAATGATCGCCCAGCTCCACGGGTAGCCACACGCGGCGTGGCCATCTCGCAGATGCGGTGACGCATCGAGCCCACCCGCGCCGAAGTCGGGGACACCGTCGAGGATGGTCGGGAGCCATTCCCGTTCGTGCTCGATCAGGATCGCGCCAGCGATCCGCTGGGGGATCCGCAGCGCCAGGTCGTCGCCGAGTCGGAACACGGCGTTGTCCCAGCCGCGGTCCGCGCGACGGACTGACAGGCCGGCCAGGTCGGGGTGCTGGTCGTCGAGCAGGTCGCGGACCAACGCCTCGGTCACGTCCATCGTCAGGCGGTCATCCATCAGCATGCCTTCAGCGCTACGGCCGTGTCGGCCCGACGACTGTCGCCCGCTTCACATGCCGAGCAGCACACTCTCGACACCGAGGAAGCGATAGGTGGGTAGTGCGCGGCGGTCGCGGGTGACCAGGACGCGCTCGTCGAGACGGGCCGCTTCGCCCACGAGTGCGTCATAGACAGCACCTCCTTGCAAACCGTGAACACCGATCCGTTCGAACAAGTTCGCCTGTGCCTCAGTCGACAGCCAGCAAGGCGTGCCGAACGCCTCCCGGAGGCCCGTGATCGCATCGGCCGGGGCGACCTGCGCCGACCCTGGCAGTCGGGTCAGCACGGCGAACGCTTCGAACGCGGCGTGGCCGGCCAACACGGCGCCCTTGCCATAGAGGTAGTCCGCGCACGTTCCATGCGCACTGTGCGCGGCGTCGAGGTAGGGCACGGCGACGCTGGTATCGACCGCGTAGCGCATGAGCGGCGCTTCAGCGCTGGTCGGCATCACGCAGTCGTTGCACGTCGAGATCGGTGACGCTCACGTCATCGGGGGCCGGAAAATAGGGGCGGCCATCGTCGGTGAAGGCAAGCCGACGGGTGGGGCGACCGAGCCGAGAGAGGCGAATCGTGTCGCCTTCGACCGTGAGCGAGAGGTCGGTGTCGGGAACCAGGTCGAGGTCGTCCCTGATCGCCTTGGGCACGACAATCCGCCCCGCCTTGTCGATCGATACCATCATGGCAACCATTCTACCATTGCAGGACGAAGCCAACGCGCCGGCGATGCCATCACGTACTCGCCCGCCCCGCACGGGCCCATAGAGACACTGGCCACCGCCCGGCGCGTGCAGGGTGCCCTCGCGCCGCAGAACCGGGCAGGCTCGGGGCCGTGCACGCTCAGCAGATCCCTGCCAGACTGACCGGCCCATGAGCCAGCGGAACCATCCTTCGCCCAGACCTCTCCGACGTGCCGGGTCGACGATCCTCGCCCTCGGCATGATCGTCGGCCTGCTGACGGCGTGCGACAGCTCCCCGATCGTCGCCCAGGGCGCCGTGACGAGCCCGTCGGGTGCACGCCTCGCCGGCGTCGACGTGGTGATCTACGCCGACGACGCGCCAGATGTCGTCGCGTCGACAACCACCGATATCGCCGGCCAATGGACCCTCCGGTCGTCGTCGATCGCTTCGGGCACCTACCGGCTGCGCGTCGCCGATAGGTGGTGGTCAGCCGCGACTTCGTGGGCCGGGGCCACACCGGTGCATCTCGACGCCGCCGATCCGGCGACCCTCGACGTGGTCATCGACCCTGCCACCCGGTTGACCGGGTCGGTCGTCCATGCGGATCTCTCCCCGGTGACGGATTGGTTCGCCACGGTCACCGACACCGATGGGGTGATCCATGCCACCAGCGTGGTCGATGCGTCCGGTGCGTTTCGTCTGCCCCTGGCTTCCGGTGCCGGTACCTACCGGCTTTGGTTGAGAGATCCGGCCACCGCCACGTCGATCGCCGTCGGCGGCGCGACCCCGGCCGCATTCGAACTGGCCGACGGCCAGGACCTCCGCGTCGGACCGATCGACGCGGCAACCGGTCTGCCCGTCGATCCGGGCACGGTCGCGTCGGCGGTGACCGGTCCGTATGGGGTGACCACGACGAGCGTTCCGGCGGGTAACGGTTTCGGCGGCGGGACCATCTACGCACCGACCTCGACGGCACACGCGCCCTACGGCGCGGTGGTGGTGACTCCCGGCTTTCTCATGACCCAGGACTCGATGTCCTGGTACGGACCACGCATTGCTTCCCAAGGGTTTGTCGTGCTCACCATCAACACGAACAACACCGCCGACCTCCCCCAGTCCCGAGCGATCCAGATGCTCGCAGCGCTCGACTGGCTGACCGGCACCAGCCCCATGGCTGACCGGATCGACCCGGATCGCACCGCGGTGATGGGCTGGTCGATGGGCGGCGGGGGCTCCCTCAATGCAGGACTGAAGCGACCGTCACTGCGCGCCATCGTCGCGCTCGCGCCGTGGGACACACGCACCGACTACTCAGCCATGCAGGTCCCCACGTTGGTCGTCGCCTGTCAGACCGACTCCATCGCACCCGTCGCCCAGCACGCGGGCCCGATATACGACAGCCTCGGCGCGACCCTGCCGAGGGAATACATCGAGATCGCCGGCGCCGAACATGGGTGTGTCACCTCGAACAACACGATCGCCGCACAACGCACGGTGATCGCCCGTCAGACGCTCGGATTCCTTCAGCGCTACGTGAACGACGACGAGCGCTA
>DASSYG010000221.1:0-5760 GCA_035703405.1 Acidimicrobiales bacterium
CTCGCGGTCACGCTGCGACGGACCCAGGCACGCCACCTCGCCCGTCTGCGCCGCGAACTCGACGGTGCGGCACCGGTGCTGTACCTGCCCGAGTTGTTCACGCGTGCCCACGGTGTGCGGGTGACCCGCCTCGTGGCCGACGCGCTCGGCGAGGAACTGGAATGACACGATGACCCCTTCGGCCGATCCGGTGAACTTGGAGACCCTCGAGGCGCTCGCCGCGTCGCGCGAGATCCTCGTCACCTGTGGCTCGGGCGGGGTCGGCAAGACCACGACCGCGGCGGCCATGGCGGCGATGGCAGCGGTGCACCTGGGTGGCAAGGTGCTGGTGCTCACCGTGGACCCGGCCCGGCGCCTGGCGACCGCCATGGGCATCGAACAGTTCGGCAACACCGAGACCCCGATCCCACTCTCGTCCTTCGAAGCGGCGGGGGTGGAGCCACGCGGCGAGTTGTTCGCGGCGATGCTCGACACCAAGGCGTCCTGGGACGACCTGGTGGCCCGGCACGCACCCGACGAAGCGACCCGCGACGCGATCCTCATCAATCCGCTGTATGCGAACATCTCGGGCCGGTTCGTGCAGAGCCACGACTACATCGCGATGGAGCGGCTCTTTGACATCCACTCGTCGGGTCGTTACGACCTGATCGTCGTGGACACCCCACCGACCCGCAACGCGATCGATTTCCTGGCCGCGCCCGAACGCATGGCCGACTTCTTCTCCAGTCGACTGCTGCGCTGGCTCACCGCGCCGTACCAGTCGCGGGTGTTCACCGTCGCCTCGAAGCCCTTCATGAACGTGGCCGACCGCATCCTGGGCTCGCAGTTCCTGGCTGACATCGCGGAATTCTTCATGCTGTTCCAGACGATGCACGACGGTTTCGTCGAACGCGCCGAAGCCGTCCAGGCGCTCCTTTCGCAGCGGCGCACCAGCTTCGTGGTGGTCTCGACTCTCGAGGCTGCTCCGGTGGCCGAGACGACGTTCTTCATCGATGCGCTCGCTGCCCAGCGCCTGCATCTCGGCGCCATCGTGTTGAACAAGGTGTTCCCCGCCTATCTCCGCTCGACCAATGCAACCCATGCGGCCCGCGAATTGAGCGATGGTGCCAACGAGGTCGCCGCGGCGATTGTCGACTCGTTGGACGCTTTGGAGGCGACCGGCGAGGCCGTGGCCCGAGTGCTCCGCGAAGTGTCCGACACCTTCCTCGACTTCCAGGTCGTGGCGAAACGAGAGGCCGAACTCCGCAAGGATCTCACCGATCACGCGGACGTGCTCGCCACCGTGCCCTATCTTTCCGACGACATCGGCGACCTCGGGGGTCTCCTCGAGATGGGCAGCCACATCTGGCGGTGAGTGATCCCCGGAAGATCCACCGGGCGCCGGTAGTCTGACCCACGGTGAAACCCGCGGACGACGCTGCTTACCGCACCGGCCCGCTGCCGGTCGTTCCCAGTGGACGCCGCAGTGATCCCGTGGCGCTCGCCCAGGTACGGGGGCGGCTGAGCGGCGAGCGGAAGCGGCACCTGGAACAGCTCATCGCGGAATGGCACATCCTCGCCGACTTCTGCTTCTCGGATCTGTTCCTGTTCGTGCCGGTCGACGACGCCGCCGAACGCTTCGTGGTGGTCGGCCAGGTCCGCCCGTCGACCAGCCAGACCCTGTATCGCACGGACATGATCGGTCGGGAGGTGTCCGAGGAGGACTGGCCTCTGGTGTACCGCTGCCACCAGTTGGGCCAGATCATCGACGGTGAGCACCTGGTCGAGCACCTGCGCGAAGCCGTGCGTGAAGTGTGCATCCCGGTACGCCTCGACGGCCAGGTCATCGGCGTATTGGCCAGAGAGACCCCGACCGCGATCGGGCGGGCGCCGGGGGAGCTGGAGCGGGTCTACGCGGAGATCTTCAACGAGTTCGCCCGCATGATCGCCGACGGGGTGTACCCGTTCGAACAGATGGACTCGGGCAGCGACGAGCTGCCCCGAGTCGGAGACGGCGTGTTCGTGCTCGACGGCGAGGCGCGGGTCTCCTACATCTCTCCCAACGCGGTGTCCGCGCTGCACCGGATCGGGGTGCATGCCAACACCGAGGGAATGACGCTTTCCGAGCTCGGGATGGACGACGAGGGGGTCCGTCAGGCCTTCGACATCCGCCGACCGGTCACGGTGGAGATCGAACACACCGACGATGTCATCGTGCTGTTGCACTGCATTCCGCTGGTGGGCCGCCACTCGGTACACGGCGCGGTCGTGTTGGCCCGGGACATATCCGAGCTGCGTCGCCGAGACCGCCTCCTGCTCTCCAAGGACGCCACGATCCGCGAGATCCATCACCGGGTCAAGAACAACCTGCAGACGGTGTCGGCGCTGCTGCGCCTCCAGGGTCGACGGCTGGCCGGAGACGAAGCGAAGGCTGCGATCGAGGATTCGGTTCAGCGCATCAGGTCGATCGCGTTGGTACACGACCTGCTCGCTCGCGATGCGGGAGACGACATGCCTTTCGTCGACATCGTGCGGCCGCTGGTCAGAATGGTCGAGGAAGGTCTCGTGGCCCCCGAACAGCGGGTGTCCTTCGACGTGGAAGGTGACGGCGGCATCGCTCCCGCGGAAGTCGTCACGCCGCTGGCGGTCGTGCTGAACGAGTTGTTACAGAACGCGGTAGACCACGCGTTCGACGCGGCCGGCGGCCACGTCGTCGTCGGCCTGTCGACCGACGACGATCGGCTCTCGATCGAGGTGCGTGACGACGGCCGCGGCCTGCCCGAAGATTTCGACATCGCCACGGCCAAGGGCCTCGGCTTGTCGATCGTGCGAGCGCTCGTCGTGTCGGATCTGTCGGGTTCGATCAGTGCGACGTCGTCGACGTCGGGTGGCACACTCGTCGAGTTGTCCGTGCCTCTGTACGGGCACGGACACTGAGCCGGAACGACCTGTGGCTCACCTGCTCATGCAGGCGGGGTCCGCCTACCTTCGATCCGCCTGATCGATCAGTGTCCGATGTTGCCCTCAGGCCGAACGTCTCGCGGCCTGGTACTGGCGACGCAGGACGCGGCGTTCCTCTTCGGAGGTGCCACCCCAGATGCCCGAATCCTGGTTGGTCGCCAGGGCGTATTCCAGGCATTCCTCTCGCGCCGGACATTCGTCACAGATCGCTTTGGCAGCAGCGATCTGCTCGATCGCCGGCCCGGTGGTGCCCACAGGGAAGAACAGATCCGGATTGGTATCGCGGCAAGCGGCGTAGGAACGCCACTCGTCCGAGGCAAGCGTGAGGGACAGCAGGTGGCTGGCATTGAGCGCCACGTTTCACTCCAAGGTGTCGGGAGGCCACGATCGTGACCGGATTCACGAGCCTTTGCACCCATCGAAGACGGTGTGCTAGGCGGTACGGGGCAACGCTAGCGCGCCGCGCTCACTCCGGCAAGCACTTTCGTAATCTTTTATTCATATTAGGTGAGACATTTGTCGCACCGATCTGCGCACGCCCGTCTCGGCGTGTCACGATCGGTCCATCATGACTGACCGATCGACACCCCTCATCTTCGCTCATCGCGGCGTTTCCGTCGAATTCACCGAGAACTCCCTCGAGGCGTTCCGCGCCGCAGGGCCCCGCAGAGCAGACGGCGTCGAACTCGACGTCCACCGCGCCGGCGACGGCCGACTCGTCGTCCACCACGACGCCCACCTCGCCGACGGGCGGGCGATCATCGACCTCGACCGTGCGGCGTTGCCAGAAACGGTGCCGACCCTGGCCGAGTCGCTCGAGGCCTGTGCCGGTCTGCGCGTCAACATCGAGATCAAGAACATCCCGGGAGAACCGGATTACGACGAAGCCGGGCTGGTGGCAGCGGGTGTCGTCACCCTCGTGCGCGAAATGGAATTGGTCGACCGGGTGATCGTGTCGAGCTTCAACTACGACGACATCGCCCACGTCAGAGCACTCGACGTCGACATCGCAACCGGGTGGCTGGTGCTCGGGGTCGACCATCTCGAGATGCTCCTCGGCCACGTCGTGGCCGATCGGCACACCGCGCTGCACCCGCCCGCCGAGGTCACCACACCCGAAGTGGTCGCTGCGGCGCACCGGCTCGGGATCCTCGTCAACACCTGGACCGTCGACGACCCGAACCGGATCGTGGAACTTGCCGCAGCAGGCGTCGATGCGGTGATCACGAACGATCCGGCAGCCGCCCGTTCGGCCTTGGAGAAGTGGTGCCGACCGGGGTGACCAATGCCAGCACGTCGGGCACGTGGCGGACCGCGACCCGGTCCATCTTGCCGAGCGTCTCGCCGTCCATCTGCACCGGGAACAGTCCGTGGCCCACGATCTCGCATTCGGTGACGTCGGCGCAGATCGTCACGCCCCTCACCTTCGCGAGCCGTTCGGCGGAGGCGAGCGCGGCGCCGGCGAGTTCGAGGATGCGCCAGAAGCGCAGATCGCGGACCGTGACCGTCGCCAGCGGGCGGTCGAGCGTGGCCGCCGGGGCGATGTCGAAGGGACGATTGCCGACGAAGGTGTAGGGGTTGGTGTTGGCGACGATCGCGAAGACCGCATCTTCGACCGACCGCTGATCGGGGTAGCGGACCGCGAACCGGGGACGACGATGGTCATAGTGGCGGAACCAGGCACTCACCCCCGCCCACGCGAACAACGGGTGGCCCGCCCACCGCTTCAACGGTGCGTGTTGTTCGACCAGTTCGACCAATGCCGCGTCGAACCCGATGCCGAGGTGGAAGAGGAAGTACCGGTCGTCGGCCCGTCCAAGTCCGACCCGTCTGATGTTCGCCGCCGGGTCGCGGAGTGACCGCACGAGCGCATCGGTCGCGGTCACCGCGTCGTTGGGCAACCCGATCGTTCGAGCGAACACGTTGGTCGAGCCACCGGGAAGCGGGGCGAGCGCGGTGTCCGTTCCCGCCAGACCGTTGGCCGCCTCGTTCAGGGTTCCGTCTCCGCCCAGCACAGCGACGACCGCCGTTCCAGTGGACGCGGCCCCACGGGCGAGCCGGGCGGCGTGTCCCTGACGGTTGGTCGTGACGACACTGACGTCGTGCTCGGCCGACAACTTCGATTCGATGAGCACCCGGATGCGTGCGTTCACCGACGACGCGGAGGGATTGACGACCAACAGGACCCGCACTGCGCCTCGCTCAGTCGGCCGGAAGCCCGAGTCCGGGGATCGCGCGGCGTTCGGCGGGCGTGCACAGCTCACGAGCCGCGTCCGCGGGCTCCCCGGAGATGACCAGGCGCTGATGCGCGAAGGAATCGACCAGATTCGAGCCGAACTGCTTCCAGGTGAGCGGTGCTTGATAGGAGGCCTGGAAGCGCGCCATCGTGTCGCACTCGAGCACCGCCCGCGCGGTGGCGACCCGCTCGGAGAACGGCCGACCCCGAGGATCGTCCTGGTGGGGGATCACGGCCCGTTCCCTGCCGTTGTCCCAGACCGGGGGATGCGGAAAGTCACTCGCCTGCACCGCTGAGCCCGGAGCGGTGGACAGCGCCGCCATCCACGGCTGGGTCAGCAGTTTCTCGTGACCCGGCCAGCCACGCTTCAAGAGCTTCTCGTGCGCCGAGATCGGATTCGCCAACCCCAGTCCGTCGAGCAGGAACACATCGTCGTCGATGGCGAAGCCGACCTTGCCGACGCCGAGCTCGATGATGATCGGCGTCGCTCCGCGGGCGCTCGCGTAGGGCAGGCGGTTCGCCATGTAGAACACGCTGCCCGGCGGGGTCTCCGGAGCGATCGGTCCGGGGAGGGCGGCTGCGAA
>DASSYG010000420.1:0-2085 GCA_035703405.1 Acidimicrobiales bacterium
CCAAGGTCACCCTCGACGGTGACACGGCGTACGGCCGGGCCATCTGCCACAATCCGATGACCCTCGCCGACCGCGACGGCAACGACCACACCATGTTCATCGGCATCTGGTACGTCGACCGCTATGTCCGTACCCCCGAGGGTTGGCGGATAGCCGAGCGATCCGAAGAACGTTCGTACGTCCACAACCAGCCACCCGGCTTCGCGGTCGGCTGACCCCGATCGCCCAACGGGTCGTCCCGCACGTGCCCCTCGGGCGTTCCGACGCACACGGCCGAGATCCGCGCCAGAATGAGCGGGTCGTCGAAGAAGGGGAAGCGCCCATGCCCTACAGCTCTGGACGCATCGTGCACGATGCCGATGCGCACATCATGGAAACACCCACGTGGTTGCGTGACCACGCGGACCCCGAGTTCCGCGATCGGATCGAGCCGTTGGCGTACCCGGGCGGCAACGAACTCCGCCAGACCGGTGACCCCGCGGATCAACAACGTGACCTCGAAGCGTCATTCGCGAAGCTCGCGGAACGCCATCGCTCCGACGCCTACCGGGCGACCGAGACCGAACAGATCATGGCCCGCAAGAACTTCGCGGCGACCGGATCGTTCCTGGCCGAAGACCGGGGCCGGGCGCTGGACCTGCTGGGTTTCTCGAGTCAGTTGGTGTTCAACACCTTCCACAATCGCCGCCTGCACGACTGGGAACACGCCGGCGACGTCAGGTTCGCCTATGGCGTCGCCCGAGCCCACAACCGGGGCATGCTCGAGTTCTGCGCGCACGACGAGCGTCTGTTGGCGGCCTGTTATGTGCCCCTTGTCGACTTCGAGCGGGCCGCGGCGATGGCCGCCGAGGTCATCGAGGCGGGGGCCGGCGCGCTGTTGGTGGCGTCGGGCTGCCCGGCCGGTCACTCCCCGAGCCATCTCGGCCTCGACCCGGTGTGGGCCCAGGCCCAGGAGGCGCGGGTGCCGGTGGTGTTCCACGTCGGCGGTACCGGTGATCTGATCGACCCGGCCTATTTCGTCAACGGCCTGCCGGTGCCACCGGACTTCCACGGTGGTGAGGAGAACTTCCGGTCGGTCGACTACATGGGGATTCCCGGTCCGCCCGCCCAGACGCTCGCCACGATGCTCTTCGACGGGGTGTTCGAACGCTTCGCCGAGCTGCGGATCGGCGTGATCGAACAGGGGGCGATCTGGGTGCCTTCCTGGATGCGCCAGATGGAATCGGCCTTCGAGGCGTTCGCCCGTCACGAAGAACGCCTCCGGGCGTTGTCGCTGCGACCGACCGAGTACGTGCAGCGCCAGATGCGCTTCACCCCGTACCCGACCGACGACGTCGGCTGGATCATCGATCAGGCCGGCCCCGAGGTGTGTCTGTTCTCATCCGATTACCCGCATGTGGAGGGTGGGCGTCGCCCGCTGGAGCGATTCGAAGCATCGCTCGGTGATCGGTCCGAGGCGATCCGGGAACGCTTCTACGCGTCGAACTTCCTCGACCTGATCGGGAGGGGCGCCCGCCAGCTCGCGGCGTGAAGCGGGCGACGCGCTTGGATCCGGAGTTGCTCGAGGATCTCGACGTCGCCGATCGACGCCAGATGGAGTCGTTCGCGCAAAGTTCGCGCTGGCGGGTAGATGCTGAGTCGTTGACTCACCGAATCGCAACCAGATATGGTGCAGAACCCTCAGGAGGGACGAGATGACGAATGCGACGACCCGTCAGATGCGGACATTGGCCGGGCCGAACAGCGTCGGGCCATTGCTTGCTGCTCGCGTGGTGGCCGCGGCGTTTGTCCTGGTGCTGTCGATGGTGCCGATGCTCGTCAGGGCCGACCCGGCGTCCGCGAAACCTGCACCCGTGGCTCAGGCACCGGGCTGTCCCGGAGAATATTCAGCGCTTCCGGGCTACGACCTCTGCCCCGAGTTCGAGTCCTTCACCTTGGAATCGACCGGCGCCCTGGGGAACGGTGGTGCCAACGTCCAGATGACGTCCGCGATCCCGCCTTGTGCGAGTCAGCATTCTGCCACCGACGAGTATTCGCCGAGTGGGTGCTACTCGTCGGTGAGGTTCGATCTCGATCCGGACATGT
>DASSYG010000011.1:0-2250 GCA_035703405.1 Acidimicrobiales bacterium
CAGCGGCTCAGGGAGATCGTCGAGCTTCGTCCAGGTGTCGGTGGTCGGGTCGTAGCGGGCGGCTTGTCGGGCGGTGCGCGGACGGTCGGTAGAGGCATCCAGAGTGGTGAAGTTCACGATGATGAGGCCGGACCCATCCCAGCCGGCGTCGAGAGTTCCGGTGTCGATCGGTGGGGCCGGCAGATCCCGCCAGGTTCGAGAGCGGGGCGAATAGGCGACGATGGGCGAGCGGTCGCCATACATCTTCTGGTACGGGACGACGTAGACCACGCCGTCGCCGACCAGCACCTGGAGCCCTAGGTGGTCACCGATGGGAGGGCGAGTGGGAAGCGCAGTCCAACTCCGCGCATCGGGCGCGGTGAGTACGACGTCGGGACCGATGGCCAGCACCTCGCCGTTCACCGCGGCCAGCCCTTGGACGTCGGCCGCGAGTTCAGGGAGCCGATGCCACGCGTTCGTCGACGGGTCCCATCTGGCCGCTTCGTCGCCGCGAGCGACGTACAGCGAACTCGCCGACCACACCCCGAAGGATGGCTTTCCGCCGACGAGGCGAACATCGACCGTGACGGGAGCGGGAGGGATGATCGTCCAGGTGTCGGTCGACGCTCGGTACCTCGCCCCGTCGGCATACTCTTCGCCGTCGGGTTCGGCTTGGGTCAGGCCCAGGTACCGGGTTTCGCGGCCGCCGCCCCAGACGATGAACCCGTCGGGAACGGCGACGAAAGCGACGTTGTTGCGGGCTTCGAGCGGGAAGTTGGCGAGGCCCTTCACGGTGGTCACCGACGCGGTCGGCGCATCGGTGGTAGTCGGCAAAGGGCCGAGGGAGTTCACGACCTGGCCCTCCCGATCGTTGCGCACCACCAACGCCAACCCGGCGATCACGATCAGACATGCAGCAACCACGAGCGCGGCGGTCAACCCGCGTCGTCGCCCGTCGCCGGACGCGCGTGGCGCGGCGACGTCGGGCACGTCATGGCTCGTGATCTCCTGCAGGCGGGAGCGGATCCGATCGTCGATGATTTCGTCGTTCATGGGGTGATCTCCAGTGCGCGTCGCAGCGTCTCCCGTGCACGGGAGAGCGCCTTCTTGACCGTTCCCTCACTGATCTCGAGTTGGGCTGCGGTCTCGGCCACGGTCATGCCGAGGAAGTAGTAGAGGTTCACCACCTCGAGTTGGCGCGGCGCAAGCGACCCCAGCGCGACCCGGAGATCGATGAGCTGGTCGACGTCGCGTCCGCGGTCCTGCGTCGCAGCGAGTCGGTCCCAGGACCGACGTTCGGTCTGGCGTCGTCGCCAACCGCCGATCGCCTTGCGGGTGGCGACGGTGACGACCCAGGCCGACAGATTCGCCGGACAGCTTGGAGCCCGGAGTGCAGCGGCGAATGCGTCCTGCGCGGCATCCTCCGCGTCGGCCCGGGAGCCGCACGTGACGGCCACGATCCGCACGAGACGTTGACGTTCACCGGCTTCCACAACTGGTTCGACCCGCATGACAAGTGCCTCCAAGCTAATGACGCGTACCAGGGCCGTTCGGTTGGCATGTCGGCTTCGAACGTTTGTCGACTCGCCGGTGGCGATGCACAGCTTGCGTCGTGGCACGGCGTGCTACATTCGGAGTCATGGCTCGGGACCTGACGCAACGTGAACTCCGCAACGAGAGCGGAAAGATCATGCGTCTGCTGGACGAAGGTGAGTCGTTCGTCGTCACGAGAAACGGTGTGCCGGTCGGGCAGCTGACGCCACTACGACGTCGCCGATTCATCGACACCCGGGCGGCGACTGCCTTGTTTGCTGGTGCTCCACCCGTGGACCATGCAGCATTGCGCGCCGATCTCGATGCACTCGCCGACCAGGACGCAGCGCCTCGTGGCTGATCCCACTCGTCCCGCACGAGGCCTGCTCGACACCTCGGTTGTGATCGATCTGGGCACGTTTCGACCAGAACAACTCCCGAGAGAGGTCGCGGTGAGCGCACTCACCATGGCCGAACTCAGCGCGGGCCCGGCGGCAGCACGAGATTCCGTCGAACGCGCACGGCGTCAGGACCTGCTGCAGCGAGCCGAGGCGGCGTTTGACCCGCTGCCCTTCGGTACCGACGAAGCCCGCGCCTATGGGCGCGTCTACGCGGCGGTCGCATCGACTGGACGCAAAGCGCGGGGCGCGCGGGCAGTCGACCTGCTCATCGCAGCTACGGCCCTGGTAGCGAATCTGCCGCTCTACACCCGGAACATCGATGACTTCCGAGCACTGG
>DASSYG010000119.1:0-5783 GCA_035703405.1 Acidimicrobiales bacterium
ACCTGCAGATCATCGCGGGTCGGTAGGTGTCGTAACGCACGAACATGCGCATCGTCCGGCGGGCCCGGGCCGTCAACGTCGACCCTTCTGCCATCGCCGGTAGGTCGAGTGTGCCGGTTTCGTTGCGGTACAACTCACACAAGGTCCAGAGCATCCGTTCTGGCTGCCACGGGTCGGTCAGACCCGCCGATCGAGACCCTGCGTCGAGCACCTCCCGACGCAGGTCACCGGCACGCGCGAACGTGGTGTTCGCGGAGATGCCATCGTCGGCTCCGGATGCCGACGCGCCGAGTACCCGTGCCAACTCGAGCGACAACCACCGGGCGACACTCGGGGTCGGCGTGGCGATCCACTCGGACGCCAGCGGATCATCCGGAGGTTCAGCCAGTACGGACGCGCAGCGCTGAGCGAGTGCACCCAGTGAGTTGCCGCGCACGATTTCGAGCATGGTGGGACCCTACTCAGGGGGTGTGACACCGAAATCTGATCGAGCCGATCGGCCCGGTCCACACAGACTCATTCGTCGAAACTGCGCAGCATCGCCGTCTGCGTGAGCGTGGCGACGTGCACACCCGAATCGCTCCACAGATGCAACACGCCGGTCGCCAGACCATTGCCGACGTGGGTACAGGTCGAGTCGATTCCGATCCAGGCGCCGGTCATCGGTGCATGGACCTGCAGATCGATCTGCAACGAGACGCTGCCGACCGGTTTGCCGTCACCCACTGCCACGATCAGCGCGGAGCCCAATGCATCGCCGGGAATCGGCAACAAAGCCGGCTCCCACGGAGCCTCCGGTCGGGTGGGGGGATTCTTGAAGCGAAACCACAACGCGAGACGCGGCGCGCCTTGTTCGATCGAGGAGCTGACAGGCAGCGCGGAGTCGGGTTGGGTCGCGGTCTGCCATTGGGTGTTGTCGAGAAAGCCGAGCGGAAAGGCGTTGCCCATCGTCTCGAACGCCGCATCGGCCGCGGGAGGGTGCTGGAGCTCGGGGGGCGGCGACAACGGCGACACGCTCGGACCCGGCAGGCCCGGGTCGCAGAACACGGCGGAGACCGCCACGCTCACCGCACCCGCCCGGGCCGAAGGATCCCGCAGAGAACCCACGACCTGGGCGCCACGCCGACCGCTGTGGAGCACGTCGACCCGGGTCTGGACCGGTCCACACGCGACCGGACGGCAGAACGTCGCACTGGCACTCACCAATCCGAAGTCGTCCCGGTCGAGCACCGCGGTCATCGCCCGGAGTGCCGCGGCCATCACGACGCCGCCCTGGGCGTAGAACAGTCCCCATGCGTCGGTGATGACCGAATGGGTGAGCGTCGGATCGATGGCGTCGATCGACGGTGTCGTGTCGGTGAGGATGTTGGGTCCGTCCATGCCGCCAGTCTTGTCTGGGTGAGCGGCGGTGGCAGCGCCTCGATCCGGTCAGTAGCCGGCCCGGGACGGTGTGCCCGGGTGGCGAGGTCGATGATCAACCCTGCGATCGTTCGGTGCGGTGACGATGTCGAGGTGGCCGCCGGGTCGGGGCAGTCCATGTGACAACCGTGCCGACGCCGTCATTCGCCGAAACTGCGCGGCATCGCCGTCTGGGTGACCGTGGCGACGCCGCCGACCGCCACGGCGAGCGCCGACCCCGACGCGTCGCCCGGGATCGGCGGTAGGGCGCCGTGACGCGCATCGGGAACCGTCGATCTTCCCGGCCCGTCGCACTGCTGAAGACGCCTGAGCGGCATACATCCTGGGCAGTAGACTCGGATCGTGAGCGAAGCCGTCAGCCGACTCGACCGGATCTCGGTCGATCCGTCGATCTGCCACGGTGCGCCCACCATCCGCGGAATGCGGCTGCGCGTTCAGGACGTGTTGGAGCTGCTGGCCTCGGGCATGACCTACGAGGAGATTCTCGCCGACTACGACGAACTCGATCGCGACGACATCCTCGCGGTACTCGAGTTCGCGGCTCTCGACTCATCCGGTCGCGTGCAACGCGTCAGGGCGTGACGGCGTTCCTCGTCGACCAGCTGCTCCCCGAAGCATTGGCGACCTTCCTGACCGAACGTGGTCACGATGCGCGGCACATCAAGTCTTACGACGGTGGCACCACGATGCCCGATCCTGATATCGCTCATTTGGCGGACACGGAGGGGCGATGCATGGTGACCAAGGACGACGACTTCCGCATCGCTCTCCGGCCGGGCAAATCTCCAGCACGATTGCTGCACGTCACCTGCGGCAACATCTCGACGCGTGATCTACTCGCTCTGTTCGACGAGAGTTCGTTGGCGCTCGAATCCGCGATCGGCACGTCAAAGTATCTGGAGATCAACCGAGCAGGCGTATTCATCCACGCCCAGAGCTGACTATGGGGGGACGCAGACCGTCTGTGCCAACTCGACAATCGCGATGCTCCGGTCCACGACTTCGCTACGATTCAGGAACCGAGAAGAGGAGGCAGCTATGTCGAATGAGCTCAGATGGGTGTCGAGTTTGACCGAGCGCAAACTCCATTACCGGGACTGCACGCATTTCGTGGATGGCATCGAACCCAGAGAGGCGACCCCTACTGAGATGGCCGAACTCGAACCGTGCGAGACGTGTCTGGGCAGTGCGCCGACGGTGCGGACCGACGAATTCACCTGTACGAGTTGCGGCCTCGTAAAGCGGTTGAGCCAGCGGGCCGGCGACGGACTTTGCACCGACTGCATTTGAGAGCGAACGTTCAGCGTTCACCGAGCGTTGCGCGAAATGCGGCGTCGTTGTGAACCCCGCTCCGCCGAGCAGCTTTGCACAGGTTTCCGAATCAACGCCCGGTCACGACCAAGGGTCGACGATCGACAGGCCGAGATCCTGGAAATGCCGGGTGTTTCGGGTCGCCACCTTGGCCCTGTGAGCGCGGGCGATCCCCGCGATCTGTGCGTCACGTACCTCGATCGTCCTGCCAATGAGCTGACGCTCGGCGACCAAGGCGCCCGCCGCCCGCGCGGCCGGAACATCGAAGGCAAGGACCCGCCCGTCGAGATCGGATTCAAGGACCTGCTCGAACGCTTCCTCCAATGACCGGCGTCGACGAGATGGGGACAACAGGTCCAAACCCGTCCGCACCTCGAACACGGTGGTCGAGGTTGTCCAGATCGACGGGGATGGCTGGGCATCGAGCCATTCGAGCACCGCAGGGTCGGGTTCGGAACGCATGAGTGCTGACAGCACGTTGGTATCAAGGAGGATCACTCGTCTGTCAGATCCGCTGCCCGAGCCGGTGAACCGCGGAGTTCGGCGATCTCGCCGTCGAAGCCATCGGTGTGAAAGCGAGCGGCTATCGCTGATCCGAGTCGAACGGCTTCGCTCGGCGCCGTACGAACAGCAGCCCGGAGGATTTCACGCACTTCCTCCTCCGTCGAGCGGCCGTGTTTGCGGGCACGGCGCTGCAATGCGACCTTGACGTCCTCCTCGAGCCGGCGAACCAGAATCTGTGCCATGGACTCAGATGATAGCGCGCTATCATCTGATGCTTCCTCGAGGTCCCCACCCCGCCCGACGCTGGTACCGTTCCGCCGGTGGATATCGCGCCGATGCTCGTCGTGGCGACCGGCCTCCCGGGAAGCGGCAAGACCACGTTGGCTGCACAGCTCGCCGAAGCCTTGGCGTTGCCGCTCATCGCGAAGGATCACTTCAAGGAGATCCTCTTCGAAACCCTCGGCGTGCGCGACGCGGACTGGTCCCGACAGATCGGCCGGGCCGCGATCGCTCTGCAATACGACGCCATGAGAACCCATCGCTCTGCGGTCGTGGATTCAGCCTTGTGGACCGGCCTGTCGGAACCCGAGATCGAGGCGTTCGGCCTACCACTGGTCCAGGTGTACTGCCGGTGCCCCTTCGAAGTGGCCCGGGCCCGGTACTTCGAACGGATCAGTGTCGGTGAACGCCACGTCGGTCATCGCGACGACGAGATGACCGACGCCGACTATGAGAAGTTCCGCCCGCTCCTCGAACCCCTGGCACTGGCGGCACCGCTGGTCGAGGTCGACACGACCACGCCGGTCGATATCGCCGCCACCGTCGCGGCGATCCGCGCTGCGGCATCGTTGGCGGCAGCGGCCGGCGCAACGTGAAAATGCCTCCTGTGTCGGTGCCCGCGGGCAAGAGCCTCAGCCGATGGGCTCGACCGGTCGAGGCGGCGGGGTGCCGACAGAGCGGGCGCTCGGACGAATGATCTTGGGGTCGGTCACCTTTTCGAGGATGTTCGCGGTCCAGCCGATCATCCGACTCATCGCGTACGTGGGTGTGAACATCGACGGCGGTACGCCACAGGTGGCCATCACCGCCCCGGCGTAGAACTCGACGTTCACATACAGCGCGCGGCCGGGCTTGAGTTTAGCGAGCACACCGACGACGGTCTGCTCGACGGCGAACGCCAACTCTGCTGAAGGTACGGTCTCCCCTGTCGCGCCAGGGGGCCCGCAGCCATCGACACCAACGCTGAGAACGACGGGAAGTCGAAAAGATCGGCCTCAGTGGCTCGCCGAGGACGCGGGCGCCGCGAGAACGAGTTTGCCGGTGCCGAGAGGGGGCAGTGCGCGGTCATGGCCGATAGCTCCACTCCCGAAGATGACCCGTCGGAATCGTCCGGACCATTACGGGAGATCGTCTCGAACTATGCCGATGGTGCCGACCGACCCCTTGGTACCTACCTTGGCGCGATGGGCGTGTACGCCGGAGTTGTGGGCACGCTCGGTCTCGTCATCCGCCAGCGGCACGCGCCGCTCCCGCGCCGGGTCGAACCATGGGACGTCGCGGTGATGGCTCTCGCCACCCACAAGCTCGCGCGTCTCATCGCGAAAGACCCGGTGACCAGCCCGCTCCGGGCGCCCTTCACCCGGTTCCGCGGCCAGTCCGGGCCGGCCGAGCTCGAAGAGGAAGTCCGCGGTGGGCCGATCCGTCACGGTGTCGGCGAGCTGGTGACATGCCCGTTCTGCCTCGGACAATGGGTCGCGACCGGGTTCGCTGCCGGGCTGGTGCTGGCGCCACGGGCGACGCGGCTCGTCGCCTCGACCTTCGCGGCGCTTGCCGGCGCGGATTTGTTGCAGTTCGCCTATTCGGGCGCAGAACAAGCCGTCCAGAGCTGAACTTGGCGCGCCAGCATGCGCTCTTGCTGGGTGGACCACCAGAACGTGTCGGGACGAGTCCCGAAGTTCGCCTGCGGGCTGGTCAGGCGGCGACAGCGGTCAGAAGGCGAGAAGGAGGTCAGACCGGAGCCGGGTCGGCCCGATCGTAGCGATCATCGGTGTCTTCGCGGAGGAACGCCGCCGGGCCGGTGGCGAGTCTGACCGGTCGGGTCGCCGGGGTGACGGCCGGCTCGGGCGCGGTGGTCACCGGCACCGGCCACCTGCTCACGATCGCCGGATGAGTCCCCACCAACGATGACAACTCGGCGGTGGCTGCCGGCGTAAACGGGTCGTCGCCGGTCGCCAATGACTCGATGAGCGCCAGACACGGGCGATTGCGGAGTCGGCCGAAGTACTTCGCGAGTCCGTCGTCTGTGGTCCGGACCGACACGCGGAGTCCCAACGCGGGGCTGACCACCAGGTGCCGGCCGTCGAGGTCATGCCAACGCAATTGCGGGTCGACGATGAACTGACCGACCGGAAGATGAGCGTCCTTTGCCACGGCAGGACAACTCACCGAGTGCGGCAGCAGAGCGGCGCCCCCGGCAAGGAATCGAGAGGAGACGATTGTCGCCTCCTTCCCTGTCGGCGACAACCAGCGGCCGGCAGAGAGGACCGTCG